>NZ_JBFRKH010000053.1:0-20217 GCF_041469265.1 Shewanella sp. 10N.286.51.B2 | reverse complement strand
GTTAATCCAAACGGAGTTTGAAAAAATAGAACTAAAAGAAAGAAGTTATTCTGTCGGCCAACTGCCATCATTATTCGGTCTTAACCAGGCTTGCGAAAACCAATAATAACCTGACTTAGTTTTACTCGGTGCAGTGCAGTTATAACGGCTTCGACCTGCAGGTAAGTTTGCTGAAGCTTGAATATTAAACTCAGTTTCAGAAACCCAAGTCGGCTTTTTAGCGCCTTGGCCTTGGACAAAACACATCACCTGATGCGGGTAAATATCAGTGGTGTCCAGCTCAACGGTTAGCTCAGGTCGCCACTGACCTTGGCTTAACTGTGGGTCAGTGATATTTTGCTTCACCACCGGCATATTGAGGCTAGTAAACTTGACTTTTAAACTGTCTAAATCAGCATAAGGGCCCGCCACAGGAAAACGTGGCAGCGCAGTCAGTATTGAGTATTTTCCCGCGGCGCCAGATTGTTGCCCTAAACCAATAAAGGCGTGCTTTTTCAGAATATCTTCAACATCGCTATTGTACTCACCATATGGGTAAGCCAGCATTTTTACACTCTGACCGGTATGCTTGTTAATTTCCGCTTCCGTTGCTAGCAAGTTTGCTTCGATTCTATCAAGCCATTGCTGCTTAGATTCGCCATCAAGCTTACGATTTAGATGCTCATGGGCCCAGCTATGGTTGGCGATTGTAGCGCCCTTTTCAGTGAGCGTTTTAATATCATCCCAACTCATCATGCCGCGATAACCTTTTTCAATCGGCTCTACTGACACAAATACTGTATAAGGAAAATCATATTTGGCTAATATGGGCGCCGCAGCCATACCGATACTGTCATAGCCATCATCAAAGGTAATAACGATGCTTTTATCCGCTAATGGCGTGTTATTCTTTAGCGCATTTACCGCTTGGGTTAATGGAATGATGGTAAACTCGTTTTCAGCAAGGTATTGCATTTGCTCTTCAAATTGAGCTGGCGTCACACTGGTACTTGCAGGTGTAGTTTCTGACACATGATGATATTGCAAGATCACCACGGCATTGGCATTAAGTGATATTAACCACAATAACCCCAATAGAGTTCGTTTTAACATATTATTCCTATGTCCATAAAAGCATTACTTTTTAACAGCCAAAAAAACCGGCAGCTTTTTGCTTTAGCCTTGCCGATGATTTTATCGAATATCACCATACCGTTATTAGGTTTAGTCGATACCGCAGTCATCGGCCATTTAAGTGAGGCCTATTATTTAGGCGGGGTGGCGCTTGGCAGCACAATTATTACTTTAATTGTCTGGTTGCTGGGCTTTTTGCGCATGTCCACCACGGGGCTGGTCGCCCAAGCTTACGGCGCTAATGATACCGTAACTCAGCAAAAATTGCTGGTGCAAGGCGCTTGCCTTGCATTGCTGTTTGGTGGCGCAGCAGTGTTATTGCAGCAACCGCTGCTCGATTTTGCCATGTCTTTAAGCCAAGCCAGTGCGCAGGTGCAGCAATTTTGCCGCGAGTACGTAGAAATTCGTATTTGGTCGGTGCCATTTGCACTCTTAAATTTGGTGTTACTTGGCTGGTTACTGGGCAGGCAAGCGCCCAAGGCGGCAATGTGGCAGTTAATCATCGCCAATATCGTCAATATCGTTTTAGATGTAGTGTTTGTGATTGGCCTAAATTGGAATGTAAAAGGCGCCGCGCTTGCCTCTGTTATCGCTGATATGTGTGCCTTTACCGTTGCAGCTGTCATTGTAAAACGCGCTTTATATCAACAGGCTGATTTTAGTTTGCGTCAGTTAATGGTTCATATCAGCTTAAAAGGCTATTCACGCTTATTAAAATTAAATCGCGATATCTTTATTCGCAGTTTATGTTTGCAAGCCAGCTTTACCTTTATGACTTTTTACGGTGCGGGCTTAGGTGATGACATCATTGCCGCTAATGCGGTGCTGCTTAATTTACTGATGCTGATCTCTTACGCCTTAGATGGCATAGCTTATTATGCCGAAGCCGAAGTGGGCCGTGCGGTGGGGCAAAAAAACCTCAATTTATTACATGACTCAGTGACCCTTGCTGCGAGTTGGTCAGCGCTATTTGCCTTAGGCTTTAGCCTGTTATTTTATTTTGCGGGTAGCAATATCATTGGCTTACTCACCAATATTGAGCTGGTGCAACAACAAGCCGAGCATTACTTGATCTGGTTGGTATTCATGCCATTGCTGGCATTTGGGTCCTACTTATTTGATGGGGTTTATATTGGCGCAGCCCAAGGTAAAATGATGCGTAATAGCATGATTTTATCGACCTTTGGGGTGTTTTTTCCCTGTTGGTATTTACTTCAAGAATACGGCAATAATGCCCTGTGGGCCGCCATGAGCGCCTTTATGTTATGCCGTAGCCTGTCGTTAGCACTGCATTACCGCTACAGTGACTGCTTTAAACAACTATAAGCGCTCTTTATTATTGAATTAACAGTAGATTTATCAGTCCTGCGACTGATAACATCTAGTTAACAACAATAATAGGGATGATTTTAATGAAACGGATTTTTAGCTTACTAGTGACGCTTTGGCTATGCTCAGCTTCAGTTAGCGCCCAACAATTACCGCTGGAAGCATTTGCCAGCATTCCAGATGTTAGCCATGTGACCATGTCACCTAATGGCAAAAAAATAGCTTCTTTAGTCCGCTTAAATACCAATGAAATGAAAGGCTCGATTATTAATATCCTTGATATTGATAGCCGTGAGTCTTTTTATCCACTGCAAACGGATAATGAAAAATTTGTCATTTTATCACTGCAATGGGCCAGTGATGATGCCTTATTAATCAAAGCTAAATTCCCTGCTGTACGCTACGGCACGCCAACTACAGAAACGAGGTTGATGAAGTATTCTATCAGTAAAAATAAAACCTCTAGCATTATCAGCAGTCGCTCTCTTAAAAAATTCAAATGGATGCCGCAAATCCAATCTAACATCATCGACTATTTGCCAAATGATAAAGAAAAACTGTTACTGGGCATTAGTGGTTTAGGTAACAAGCCCAATTTTGAGTCGGTTATTAACATCAACTTGAACAATGGAGCTTTCAAGTTTGTGCAACCAGCAGAACCAAATATCCAAGACTGGATAACCGATAGACAGCATAAAGTCAGAATTGGCATTTATCACAAAGATAGTCAGTTCAGAATTTACGAACAAGCTGACACAGGTGAAGATAGACGTGTTTTATGGGAATTTGAGGCCTTTGCTAAGGAACAAGTTTGGCCGATGGGCTTTGCGCAAGACCCCAATATTCTTTATGTAAAAGCATATCATGATGACTTATTGGCTATTTTTAAGGTTAACTTAACCGACCCAAAACTAACTAAAGAATTGGTGTTTAGCAGAGAGTCCTATGACGTTGAAGGCTCATTAATTTACTCAAGTCTCAAACAAAGAGTCATCGGCATTAATGACAGTGACGAATCTGAATATACATTTTGGGATGACGAATACGTTCGCTTAGCTAATGGGCTAAATAAAGCGTTACCAGACTATCGTAATTACATCACCCAATTTAGTGACGATGAACGCCGCTATATTGTCTACTCAACCAATGCCAAAGAAGCGGGTATTTATTTCTTTGGTGATCGTGATGCCGGTGAGTTACTCCCTATCGCATACCGCTATAAAGAGTTAAACCCTGAATTATTAGCTGATACTAAAACCCTGACTTATAAAGCCAGAGACGGCTTAGAAATCGAAGCTTTTCTAACGACGCCCCAAAACAAAGAAGCTAAAAACCTACCTACTATTATTTTCCCCCATGGCGGCCCTATTAGTTATGACTCAAATAGCTTTGATTATTGGACCCAGTTTCTAGCCAACAGAGGCTATGCAGTACTGAGAATGAACTTTCGAGGTTCATCTGGTTACGGCTTTGACTTTATGCAAGCAGGGTTAAAAAGCTGGGGCTTGGATATGCAAAACGATGTTGAAGATGGTACCCGCTGGCTGATGGAGCAAGGTATTTCAGACCCTAAAAAAATATGCATTGTCGGCGCCAGTTATGGCGGTTATGCCGCACTCATGGGTGTGGCTACCACCAAAGATTTATACCAATGTGCAGTCAGTGTGGCGGGTGTCACCGATGTGGAGTATTTAGTCAAGTCTTCAAGACGTTACACTAATTTTGAAATCGTTAAAAAACAAATTGGTGATGACTATGATGCCCTATATGAGCGCTCGCCATTAAGCAAAGCAAAAGATATTAACGTGCCTGTATTGCTGATACACGGAGATAAAGATCGCGTGGTGCGCGTGCAACACAGTGAAGACATGTTTGACAAGTTAGACGATCTAAAAAAGCCTGTGGAATATATCGAACTTGAAAACGGCGATCATTACTTAAGTAATAATGAGCATCGAATTAAAACCTTTATCGCTATAGAAAAGTTTTTACATCAAAATTTACATTAAGCTTTAAATTCAGAACAGTACCCAGTAAATCAACACTGCGGTACTGATTTTTTTATCAAAAAACGTTTAAGAGAAACAATCAATAATGAAATGGATTTCCATACTAATCACCACTTTGGTGCTAAGTCAGCAAGCTTTGGCTGCCGATAATACTCCCCCAAAAACTGCCCCTAAACTCCCCGTTGAAGCCTTTGCCAGTATTCCCGATGTCAGCACTGTAAAGCTGTCACCAAATGGTAAACACATAGCATCGTTAATTTTGGACGATAGCGCCGAAGAGCCACATAAGATTGTGGCGCTGTTTAATACCGAAACGGGTCAGTTTCATATACCGCTTAAAAATGACCATGAACGCTATACCATTATTGGTTTAACCTGGCCAGTGACGAGATTTTTTTAATATCAACACTTATTCCTTCAAAGCGTTTTGGTAAAGATGCCAACGAAAGTTTGCTGATAAAGTACAATATAAAAACCGGTGAGGCGGGCAGCGTATTAACTAAAAAAGTCATCAAAAGTTTCGAGTTTATACCACAATTTCAACATCATATTGTCGATATACTCCCTAAAGATCCTCAACATATATTACTGTCAGTCGCTGGGTTTCGTTCTCGAGCATTAGAGGATAGCGTGCTAAAAGTAAACTTGTATTCCGGCAAGGTTACTATTGAGCAAAATTATCGTGAACATGTCATCAAGTGGATGACAGATCAGCAAAATAAGGTTCGTATTGCCACTTATCGAGACCCTGATACCACCGAATATAGAACCTACGAGCAAAGTGAAGCCAATGGTGAATTACGTTTACTTTAGAAACACGAAGCATATTCAGAAGACAGCGTTATTCCTCTAGGATTTGACGTAAACCCCAATATTCTCTTCGTCAAAGCTTACCAAGATGGTTACTTTGCCATTTTTAAAGTTGATCTTAGGGATCCTACAC
Organism: Shewanella sp. 10N.286.51.B2; assembly: GCF_041469265.1. NCBI lineage: Bacteria > Pseudomonadati > Pseudomonadota > Gammaproteobacteria > Alteromonadales > Shewanellaceae > Shewanella > Shewanella sp. 10N.286.51.B2. The sequence goes on along the minus strand of NZ_JBFRKH010000053.1, from coordinate 14,823 downwards.
TTCATAAAGAACTCGTATTTAGCGAAGACAATAGTGACGTTAATGCACAATTGCTGCACTCTAATATCACTCGAGAGGCCATTGGCATTGTTGCTGGTATCGATAATGAGTATTACTTTTGGGATAATGATTATCAAAAGCTTATCAAGCGCTTAAAAGCCGCTTTACCAGACACCCAAAACTACCTCACTCAGTTTAGTAAAAATGAACGTCGCTATATTGTCTTTGCTACCAGCCCGACTCAGCCAGGGCTTTATTTATTCGGCGATCGTGATGCCAATCGACTAGAAGTGATTGCGACTAAATACTCCCAACTTAATCCTGATATTTTGGTTCAGCCACAATCGATAAGCTACCACGCCAGAGATGGACTCGAGATCCACAGCTATCTGACACTGCCTAAGGGAGCGCCAAACAAACAATTACCAACAATTATTTTTCCCCATGGTGGCCCTCACTCTTATGTTGTTGAAAAATTGATTATTGGGCACAATTTTTTGCTAACCGCGGCTATGCGGTGTTGCAAATGAACTTTAGAGGCTCTGCCGGTTACGGACTTGAGTTCACCACTGCTGGACATAAAAATTGGGGGAAAGAGATGCAAACAGATGTTGAAGATGGCACTCGCTATTTAATCGACCAAGGTGTTGCTGACCCAAATAACATATGCATAGTTGGCGCTAGTTACGGTGGATATGCCGCCATGATGGCAGCAGCAAAGACCCCTGAATTATACCAATGTGTGATCAGTTTTGCAGGAGTCTCTGATGTAGAAGACCTCGTCAAGCTATCCCGTTTTTATACTAGTCATGAGATGACTAAAAAGGTGTTAGGAGATGATTATGACGACCTGTATGAACGCTCTCCGATTTATCATGCTGATAAAATTAATGTGCCCATTTTATTAATCCATGGTGATAATGACAAAGTGGTACAGGTGAGCCAAAGCCGAGATATGTATCGAAAATTATCCTCGTTAGATAAACAAGTCGAATATGTTGAAATCGATAATGCCAATCACTATTTATCAAACAATCAGCACCGCTTAATGACCTTCAGAGCCATTGATAATTTTTTATCTAAAAACCTATAATTGAAGCAATGAAAAAGGCCCGCACATATTGGTATATGTGCGGGCCATTCTTTTAACACTCTATAGGTAACTGCTGAGCTAAAGCTGTTAACTAAAGCATTTAACTAAAGCAGATTAAAACTTAGCTTCAAATGCAAGGCTGAAATGTCTGCCATCACCTATGGTAACGTCGGTGTTGGTGCCGCCATCTAGGTATTCAGTATCAAATAAGTTTTTGATATTAAAGCGTACATTCATATCTGTATTGTGAACCGCAAATGAGTAAGCTGCGCCAAAATCAAATCTAACATAGTCATCTTTAACTATGGTGTTTTGAGTATTGGCAAAACGCTCACCGACATAGATAGCACCAAAGTTAAGTGCGACATCATCGGTAACTTCGTAACGAGTCCAGATATTTGCTGACCATTCAGGAGCATCTACCGGGGTTTTACCGTCTAGCTGTTCAGTATCTTGGCTGCTAGTGACATATTTTGCATCTAGATACATCATTGAGCTGGTGACGAATACATTGTCACTGACTTGTCCTTGAGCGCCCATTTCAAAACCACGGTGATGCTGCTTACCGCTTTGGGTGGTGATGTACTCATGCTCGCCAATAGGTTGGTCTAATTGTTCGCGCACTGTAACGTTGGTCACTGTGGTGTCAAAAACTGCACCAGTTAATAGTAAGCCGCCATCATACAGTTCCCATTTGGTACCGATTTCATATTGCTCACCGTACTCTGGGTCTAAGTTCATACCATTATTGACATCGTCTTCATTGTTAACGATTGACTGAGGGTTAAAACTTTTGGCGTAGTTTACATAGATGCTGCCGTTATCTGAAGGCGAGTAAATAACCCCAAACTTAGGTGACACGGCATAGCTATTTTCACCATCGCCGTCTTTTTTCTGCTCGTCATAACGCAGGCCTGCCAGTACTTGCCACTGATCATTAATGGTCATTAAGTCTTGTACATAAAAACCATAATGCTTATAGCTTGACTCTGACTTAGTGGTGTCTCTGTTGTAATCCAGATCAGGTCTAGGTACATAACCACCCGGCTGAACCATCTGCGCGTCATCGCGGTCAATAAGTTGACCATAGTAATAATCGAGAATGTTAGCACCAACTAACAATTGATGTTCCATGCCAAAGCCATTTACGACACCAGTGAAATCCATATAAGCGGTTTTAAGCTGCCAATCATCGTGGCGATCAAACGCCTTAATTTGGTAACCATCGGTAGTTGGATCCATACCTGCCACCATCGATGGAGACGAATCTAAGCGCTGACGGGTAAATGATTGATGGTTATAACCTGTGGTCATTTTCCAATCATCTGATACATACCAGGTTAAATCAGCACCCAGGTTTTGCACCTCGTTGTCAGTAAAGGCCCACGACATATCCCAGATATCTTCGCGATCACCAACTAAGTCACCGTTACCATCTAACCAGCCACCGCTATCGATACCGGTTTTATCATCGGTGTAATCATAGGTCAGTGATAACATCACATCATCATGCAGGTCGAATTCAAGGTTTAAGTACCCTAAGAAACGGTCACGTTCTTGAGTATCATCGCCCTCACCGTCCTGGTATTCACGCCAGTATTTTGTATCTTGCTTAACTAATACAGTGCGGTAACGGATTGACTCAGCATCATTTAACGCGCCGCCTGCATCAAGTTGAAAACGAGTTGAGCCGTTCTCATCGGTATCGAACCCAAAGTCAAACATGGTTTCAGAGGTGGCCTTTTTGGTCACCATATTAATCAAGCCACCTGGGCCTGATTGGCCATAAAGCATGCTTGATGGGCCTTTTAAGACTTCGACTTGCTGCAAGGTTTCAATCGGCTGCACATAGTGCGAAAACTGCTGCTGACCATTAATTAAAAAGCCACTGCCAGAATCTAATTCAAAGCCACGAATATTAAATACTTGGCGGTTCCACTTTTCACTGCCGCCGGTCACACTTGAGTCGTTAACTAATACTTCAGATAAATTAGTTGCTAACTGCTCATCAGTGACAAAATCTGGAATAACGTTCACTGATTGCGGCGTATCCATCAAGGCAATATCACCCCGCATGGCGCCTGATGACGAGCCTACTTTGTAATTATTAAAATTCATGCCTGTTACTTGAATTCGCTCAATGTTCAACTCGAAATCTAAGCCGTTATCAGTGTCATTAGTTGCTTCTTCAGCCGCTAATGAAGCTGAGGCTAAACTGGCAACAACAGCAAATGCAATAGGTGAGATTTTCATACAAAGTAGCCCTTTAAATGGCAGTAGTCGTTAATGAGATGGATTATCATTTGCATTACGACGAAAGTGAAGCCATTTATTTAACAGAAGTAAATAACTGTGAACAAGGACACTGTTGTAAGTAAATTGTAGAAATTTTACCTGAATAAATGTTGCATAAATGGATTAACTAATGTTCATCCAAGCTAGATGAGTTTAATCGCCAAAACTAATACAGATATTAATTATTTAAACAAAGTTACACAAAATCAGAAATTAACAAATATTAAACATGTGTATTTGTTAGCTTAAATTTCATTATTTTTCGAAAACCTCACTTAATAGCAGCTAAAAAAATTCATTACCAAGAATTTTTATTCAAATAAACTTTTAGCTTTATACGCCCTCTACAGCTTTAAATGTGACCTCGACAACACAATGACACTTATATGCCACTCTTTACATTTCTTTAATTGCAGTTGCAAATGAGATTAATTATCATTACCTATATAGCGTGTCAGTCATAATTGTTAGCTGCTAACTTTTGTCATTGTCATCCATAAATATTTAACCTGAGAACGTAAATATGAAAGTTGTACCCGCTTTAAAGTGGTTCCATAATTGGGTCGGTTTTGTCATTAGTATTTGTATGCTGATAGTGCTGACAACGGGAGTGTATCTCGGCGGCATGGACATGCTAAAAAGAATGGATGATAAAGGCCAAACCTATGTGCCGTTAACCATTGAGCAAAAAGCACAAGCCACTGAGTATATTTTTGAGCATTACCCAAAAATGAGCAGTGTACGTTTTCCTACCGAACATACCCCTTACCTTGAAGCTGCTACCCGTGGGCAATCTATCGCTTTTGATAGCGAGTTCAATGAAATCTCCCATTACAAGGTGACAGAAATTCCGCTTTGGACCACGATGTTTTGGTTGCACAGAAACTTCTTACTGGGTGATATTGGTAAATACGTTAATGCATGGGCATCGTTCATTGGTGGCGTCATTACCCTAGTGGGTATTTACCTTTGGTGGCGAGTACGTAAAGGTTTTAGACTCAAGCACTCTATTCCAAAAGACACCAAATCAAGCAGCCTAGTTAAAAGCCACATTCAATTAGGTTTATTCATATCAGTGCCACTGTTTTTACTCTGTATTACCGGCTTTTTGATTACTTATAAAGGCTTATGGATGGATGCGCTCAAGCACAAGCCAACCGCAGAAATTAATTATCCAGTAAGTAAAGCTAACGATTGGCAAAGCCAGCTACAAACCGCGCAAGATTTATGGCCTGAATCGTTATTAGTATCGGTTAATAAACCAAGGCAGAAAAAAACCGATCCTGATGCACCAAAGGCGGCTAAACCTCAAGCGATGAATTACAGTATCAACTTTGATAGTCATGCTGATGTCTGGCTTAGAAATGCTGACAGTATCACCATGGATCATCAGCACGGCAAAATCGTATCAAGCCTGAAGCACAGCGATAGAAACTTGTCAGGTCAAGTGGCCAGCTTTGTTAGACCACTGCATGACGCATTGAATATGCCACTTAAATACGTTGTATTTATTACATTAGTCGCAGTGGTTGGTACCTTGATTCTATTATTCAGCTCAGTCACTTTTTATCGACGTATATTCAAGTCAAAAAAGAAAAAGTAGCCACCTAAATTCATTTGATATTATTAAATTACAGCTATAAAAATAGCGGCTTAAAGCCGCTATTTTTATTATGTCGCATTTGATAAATAACTATCCGATTTATTCATCGATATAGGCTTGAACAGTCCCTTCTACCGAGTCATAGACAATTTTTATCTCTGCACTATTTCGACCTGCAGTATCACCAAGCGTTCGCAGTACATAAGTACATTGGGTCTCACCTGTACCGCCCGCAGCTGCATGTCGATATGATTCAAAATCCACATCATCCGAAGTATTTCTAATGGCAACCGATGGTGGGCTTTCTATCAAAGCGTTCCAAAGATCGACACACCCTTGCTGACCTTGACCAATATTGACAGGGTTGGCCATAGGGTTGTTTTTACCTGTGCCTAACGGATAGCCAAAAGCATTCATGTCGAGATCGTTATTGGCAAAGTCAGGTAGATCATTCATTGGATCGCTGCCACCAATAATTTGCCAACGTGTATGGGAAAAAGTAACCGACTGCTCAAAGGATGCCGCTACCGCCTTTACTCGGCTTATTTCAGCATCACGTTTTACATCTATAAATTTACTCGCCGCTATTACTGCTAAAATAGCCAATACAATAATAACCACTACCAGCTCAATTAAGGTAAAGCCTTGCATTTTTAACGGTTTAAATTGAGTTGTTTTTTCTGCCATGAAGTTATCCTGCTCCGTTTTCATACTTAAGTTATAGCACAAGGCTCCCACTCAGCGTAAGTGACGGCCAATAAAAAACGCGACCATATTGGCCGCGTTTAGTGTAAAATTTGAATTAGCTATTGCTGTATTTTACAACAATAAAACCTTGCAAATTTACTGGTAAGAGTGAGAACCATGTTGATGGTCAGTCACATCTTTCACACCAGAGAGCTCACCAGGGAACATCTCCAGTAACTGTTTCTCAATGCCATCTTTTAAAGTGATATCAACTTGAGAACAACCATTACAACCACCACCAAACTGCAGTACTGCAACTGCATCTTCCGTGATTTCAACTAGCATGATGTTACCACCATGGCTTGCTAACTGCGGGTTAATCTCTGATTGAATCACATATTCAATACGCTCTTTTAATGGCGCATCTGAAGACACTTTACGCATTTTAGCGTTTGGCGCTTTTAAGGTTAGCTGCGAACCTAATTGGTCAGTAACAAAATCAATGCTCGCTTCTTCTAAAAATGGTGCGCTTTTTTCGTCAACCATGGCACTGAAGCCGTTGAAAGGTAATTCAGTGTCATCCGCTTCTACAGCGTCAGGTGGACAATAAGACACGCCGCACTCAGCTTGGGCAGTACCCGGGCTGATTACAAACACACGGATATGCGTGCCTTCAGGTTGATCGGCCAGTAATTTAACAAAATGCGCCTGAGCCGTATCAGAAATGTTGATCATAAAAACTGCTCCGTTAGATAGTACTTTAAAGTGTACTAAAAATAGTACTTGAGTAATTTAGTAAGAATTAGCGCTATGATACTCCTAGTTGCGACGGCTTTGTAGTCCTGCAGTGAGCAAGTTGCATAAAAAACACCGAGAAATTGCGCTTTTTAATGGCGATTTAAGTTTAATCACTTTATGGTGATTGTATTGTTTTCTTTTTATGATGTTGTTTCTTATATGATTAGCTTCAATGCATTGTTTACTCGTCTCGCTAAAGGCACCTTTTTCGGCTTCATTATCTGTATGCCATTATTTACCGTGGCGCAGGCTGATTCCCGCATTGAGCAGCGCCTCGGGGCTGAGAAAATTAATAAAAAAATCACCCAACCTACTGAATATTTAGGTTATCCATTGGGCGAGTGGCATTTAAGACATGATCAAATTAATCACTATTTACAACTATTAGCCAGCCAAAGTTCGCGAGTTTCTTTAGATTCTGCTGGTTACTCCTATGAAAAACGCCAGCAACTTAGCGCGGTCATTACCTCAGATGACAACCAACAGCGGCTAGCTGAAATCCTCGCCCAGCGCAGCCAAGTAAAATACGGTGTCAAACAACAAGGTCCATTACAGCAAAGCCCATTGATTATCTGGTTGGCCTATTCAATTCATGGCGATGAAGCCAGTGGCGCCCATGCGGCGGTGGCGTTAAGCCATTACCTTGCCGCATCTGATGAAGATTGGGTAAAAGAATTACTCGATAATACGGTTATTTTACTGACTCCGACCCAGAACCCTGATGGTTTTGATCGCTTTGCTAACTGGGCAAATAGCAATCGAGGCCAAGTGATTATTACCGATCCTAATCATCGTGAGCATAATCAAGATTGGCCCGGCGGACGTTTTAATCACCATTTCGCTGACTTAAACCGTGACTGGCTATTTCTGCGCCACCCCGCCTCTCAAGGCAGAGTGGCGTTTTTCCATAAATGGCAGCCCCATTATGTAGGGGATTTCCACGAGATGTGGCAAGACCAAACCTACTTCTTTCAACCTGGTGTCGCTGATAGAGTCAATCCGCTGACCAATCCTGCCAATCAAATGTTATCCAATGAGCTAGCGGCCTATCATCGTAAAGCGCTGGATGAGGTTAAGCAGCCATATTTTAGCGGGCAGATGTTTGATGACTTTTTCTATGGTAAAGGCTCAACCTACCCAGATATCAATGGCGCTGTGGGTATTTTGTTTGAGCAAGCTAGCTCCCGTGGTCAAGCCCAAGAGTCCCCCAATGGTGTGGTCACCTTGCAAAATAGTATTGATAATCAATTTTCTACTTCACTATCAAGCCTGCAAGGCGCCCATGCGCTACGTAAAAAATTGATGACATACCAAAGTGATTTTTTTGCTCGCAACAGTAAGCGCACCCGTGACGGTAAACAAACTGGCCGCCTTATCAAAGCCCATGGCGGTAATGCCCATATCACTGAGCTTGCAACGATATTGCAGCAACACCAAATCAGCTTCAAATATCTAAACCGTGAGCTGGAAGACGATGACATACTCTTTAAGCCGTCAAACAGCCTGTTCATTCCTCAAAGTCAGCCACAGCATGACTTATTGCAAGCATTGTTTGATAAGCGCACTGAGTTTAAAGATGAAACCTTTTATGACATATCCACTTGGAATTTTGAATCAGCTCTGGGCTTAAGTATCAGTGAAAATGCTAAACCCAACCCCAAATATCTCACCAATAACACGCCATATGTCGCGGCGACTGAGCAGCTAGATAACGCCAGCAATGTGGCCTTTATTATTGACTGGCAACAAGCGGCCGCGGCGCCCATGTTGCAGCAATTACTTAGCCAAGGGGTACAGGTTAAATACGCTAAAAAGCCCTTTAGCCTGCCTGATCGCAGCTCTAACGCCAAAAAGTCAGCAGCAATAGACTTCACAGCGGGTAGCCTGCAAATTCCCTTACGCCAGCCCAACTACAAAGGCAATATCGCCTTACTTGTTAGCCAGCTTGCCACGCAATACCAAGTAGATGTCACTGCAGCAAGCAGCTCACATACCTTAGCGGGAATGGATCTTGGCAGTGATGAATTTAGCGTGATCAACCCCATTAAGCCGTTACTGCTCACAGGCATAGATACTAACGCCTCAGAAACCGGGCAAATGTGGTATTACCTTGATCAAACGCTTGCAGCACCTGTCACTATGGTGGACAGCAATCGACTAGCAGGCATTGATTTATCAGGCTATAGCCACATTTTTATGGCTGATGGGCCTTATCATTTAATCAGTGATGCCAGCGCAAGAAAGCTGGGCAAATTTGTAATGGATGGCGGCACTATCGTGGCGCAAAAGCGGGCGCTGGTATGGCTCAATAAGCGCAATATTCTTAAGTCTCAGCCTAAAACCAGACTAGAGCTGAATAAATTATTTAGCACTTCAGGGATGAGTTATGCGGATAAGTCTAAATTAAATGCCAGACAATCCATCGGCGGCGCCATTGTGGCGTTAACACTGGATGAAACCCATCCAATCAACTTTGGTTTACCTAACCCGCTGCAAGTGATGAAAAACCGTGAGATAAGCTTTAACCTCACTTCCACGCCATTTATTGTGGCGGCGGACTATACCAATGAGCCACTGATGAGCGGTTACCTTGCTAAGGAATATCAGCGCGCTTTTGCCAACACCCCAGCAATGATTGTTGAGCCCAAAGGCAAAGGGCATGTTGTGGCATTAACAGATAATTTTTTGTTTAGAAATATATGGTTAGGCTCTGAAAAAGTCTACGCCAATGCGCTGTATTTTATCCAAAAATAACTGACTAATTTACAGTCTGCCTTTCATAATAATCCCGGTGCTTCAGCCCTTGCTAAGCACCAAGTTTGCACATGGGTATAGTGCGCCGCAAATAAGCGGCTAATTTCATTCACCGTGGTGCCTGTGGTCACCACATCATCGATAAGCGCCACCCGCTGGTAGGGGTTATCTCGCTGCAACGTAAATGCATCGGCGCAATTTAAGCGTCGCTGCTTACCATTAAGTCCCGCTTGGGCCTTGGTATCAACGCAGCGCACCAATAAACTATCGTCCATCGGAATACCAATTTGCGCACTGAGCTCTTTAGCAATCAGCCAAGCTTGATTAAAACCGCGCTGCTTTAAGCGATTGCGATGTAGCGGCACCGGAATGAGCACTTGGGGAAGTTGAATTAAACCTCTGGCCGCCAAATCCATCACCCTTACGGCTAATACTTGCACCAAGGCCGCTAATGGCGCGCATTGCTGCTGATATTTAATCCCAGCTATTAACTCCCCTAAGCCTTGATGATAACTGCAAGGGGCAATGACTAACATGGGTTCAATATGCTGGCAGTGGCCGCAATACACTTGCAATAACGGCATCGATTTACCACAACCTAAACAGACTTCCTGCTGATAAAGCCCCGCCACAAGGCAGGTCTGACACACCCCCGTATGCGGTTTAGCTGCAGAGTACTGAATGATATCTTGTTGACATAACAAGCAGCGGTTAGGCAGGTTAGCTGCCACTGCAGCCATCAATGAAACTAACCGCGCTGTATTATTGTGCAAATTGAGCTTGAGGAGTTTTGAGAGTTGCCAAGCCATAGAATATCCTTATCCTGTATGACAGTTGTTTTAACCAGCGATCATTTATTAATCGCCACTTTTTGAGGTTAGCCTTTGAATCCACCAGCGCTGCACATTACTACTATTACGCCTAAAGCTATTTCTCATACAGATATGACTCATGAAAATAGCACCGACGTTATTGATATCGTATTGCTACATGGCTGGGGGGTGAACTCTGCGGTTTTTCAGCCGCTACAAACCGCATTATCAGAGTATAGAGTGCATTATGTCGACTTGCCGGGCTTTGGTGATAGCCAAGCAAATAGCGATAATATTGAAGCATGGGCAGCGGCGTTAGCTAAAGCTCTACCAGAAAATGCCATCTGGCTTGGTTGGTCATTGGGGGGCTTAGTTGCCACTCAAATTGCCCTAAATCATCCTCAGTCGGTAAAAGCGCTGATCACTGTAGCCTCTTCGCCTTGCTTTATGGCACAAGAAAAAAACCAGTGGCCGGGGATCGCCCCTGAAGTGCTCACGCAATTTCACCAGCAATTAAATGTCAATCTAGCCAAAACGGTCGAGCGATTTTTAGCGATTCAAGCCATGGGCAGTGACTCGGCCAAACAAGATATTGTAGCGATAAAAAAATTAGTGTTGGCTAAACCTTTACCGACCCAAGCAGTACTCGATCAAGGCTTAGATATGCTCAAAGAGGTTGATTTGCGGCCCCAGCTTAACGATATCAGCCAGCCATGGTTACGTATTTGGGGCAAATGCGATGCCTTAGTACCCAGAACCATCATCCGCCAGTTACCCCAAGCCAGTAATATTACTGACATTGTCCACAATAAAGCCTCCCATGCGCCGTTTATTTCACACCCACAGGCCTTTTTAGATGGCTTATTGCCATGGATAAAAAAACATCAAATATAGGCTATAAAACCTGCTAGCATTTGGTTATAATTTAAACATTAACTGTTTGTTTTTTAAGTGAGTGTTATGCTAATTGTCACTAATTATCCCCAAGTACCGCTTGCAACAAGTAATGTTGCAACGGATCTTGCTCGGGCGGATAATCAGCAGGCAAAGCCAATATTACCGCCACAAGCGTTAACTAAGCCCCACCATGAACGGGCGCTAAATCAAAAAAACGAATCATTATTCCGTTTAAATACCATAGAGGAAAAGCATCGCCAGCAGCGACAATCCTCAGATCAACAGAATCAGCAGCATCTATCCCAACAATCAGCTTTACAACAGCAAGCACCTCAAAGCGCACCGTTAACCGGCTTATTGCCACAACTGCTGCGAGTAGCAGCCAGAAATAATCCCACTGTTAGCCGTCGTGACATTCAGCCCCAAACGCCCACTAAGTCGACTGCAATTAACAGCGATAACAATAAAAAAACCGAAGTTAAACAACAGATAAAGCAGCATTCTGATGAGTTTTATAAACAATTTGGCCAGCACATAGCCACATGTTACCAGCAATGCACCACCCCTTCGCCACTCGCTCATCTGCTGATATTAGTCTAGCCCTGCTCTCACTTTAATTAACGGGCTTGATGTCTTCACTTATTATGGCCGAACGATTACTAACTAATCATTATTACTGCTAATCATTGTATTAGGTAATAGTCGTTATTTAGGCCATAAGCATCAATCACACATTCACTTCAAAAGATTATCTATTAATTTTTGATAATAACTCAAATGACAGCCTATTTATTCACCAGTAAGTAATGGCTAATATAGCTTCATCAGCAACAGGGCTGAACCAAATTCAACTTGATACATTATAGGAACTATCATCATGGCTAGCTTAACTATCGTAGCAAACATCATTACCAAAACTGACAAAGTAGAGCTGGTTAAAGCGGAACTACTAAAACTTATGGATATAACTCGCGCTGAAGCCGGTTGCATCAATTACGACTTACATCAAGACAACGAAAACCCTGCACATTTCATGTTTTATGAAAACTGGGAAAGCCGTGAATTATGGCAAGCACACATGGGTAACGCACATTTAGCCGAGTATATGGTGGCAACCGAAGGTGCTGTTGAGCAGTTCATTTTAAACGAAATGACTCATATCGCTTAATTGGTCGCACTATAAATTTTACAAAATAAAAAGGCCTTAACAGTCACGAGTATTCTCACGATGTTAAGGCCTTTTTGGGTTTAACCCTAAGCCAAACACATTAGCGGTGTTACTTTTTCAGCTTAGCAAAGGCGTCAGCAAAGGCATTACCCATAGCGGCATTAGCTGGGGCCTTTTGCGGTTTATGGGCTGACTTTTGCCCTGATTTATTCCCGCTAGCTTTATGTGTAGGCTTGCTGTTGGCTGATTTAGATTGATTAGCGGTTTTCGCTGTGGGTAGTGCTTCATCAAGGCGCATACTTAATGCGATACGGCGACGCTCTACATCCACTTCCATCACTTTAACTTTAACCACATCACCCGCTTTAACTATGGAGTGAGGATCGCTAACAAACTTGTCAGTGAGTGACGAAATATGCACTAAACCATCTTGATGTACGCCTACATCGACAAAAGCGCCAAAGTTAGTCACATTGGTGACCACGCCTTCTAGGATCATCTCTAGCTTCAGGTCTTTAAGCTCTTCAACACCTTCTTTAAAGCTGGCGGTTTTGAACTCACCACGAGGGTCACGCCCAGGCTTGTCTAGCTCTTTCAAGATATCGCTGATGGTGGGTAAACCAAATTCATCAGTAACAAACTCGGCAGCATTTAGCTGGGATAACAATTCGCTATTACCCATTAAGCTGGCCACAGTTTGCTGCTTGGCACTGGCAATGGCTTCAACCAATTTGTAGGCTTCAGGGTGAACAGATGAACCATCTAATGGATTTTTAGCATCGCTAATACGTAAGAAACCGGCTGCTTGCTCAAAGGCCTTTGGCCCTAAACGCGCCACTTTAAGCAATTGTTTACGGCTTTCAAATTTACCGTTTTCATCGCGGTAGTTAACCACGTTTTTAGCTAAGGTTTTATTTAAACCGGCCACCTGCGCCAATAATGGTGCTGATGCCATATTTAAATCAACGCCCACGCCATTTACACAATCTTCTACGACCGCTTCAAGCGAGCTTGATAGTTGGCTTTGGCTCACATCATGTTGATATTGGCCTACGCCAATGGATTTTGGCTCAATTTTAACGAGTTCAGCTAATGGATCTTGTAGTCGACGGGCAATCGATACTGCGCCGCGGATCGATACATCTAAGTTAGGGAACTCCTCAGAAGCCAGCTCTGATGCTGAGTACACTGATGCGCCCGCTTCACTGACCATCACCTTGGTCAAGCTTGGATGCGTCTCTTTCATAAAGCTCATCACTTCAGCGGCTAATTTATCCGTTTCACGTGAGGCGGTACCATTGCCAATGGCGATGATCTCCACTTTATGCATTTTTATCAGGTTCGCTAAAGTGCGGATTGACTTGTCCCACACGTTTTGCGGCGCATGAGGGAAGATAGTGGTATGGGCCACAAACTTACCGGTGTTATCGACAATCGCCACTTTAACGCCGGTGCGCAGCCCAGGATCTAAGCCCATGGTTGCTTTAGCGCCAGCAGGCGCTGCCATTAATAAATCACCTAAATTACGGGCAAACACATTAATGGCTTCAGCTTCAGCGCGCTCACGCATTTGGCTAATAAACTCGGTTTCCATTTGCAGCGCAATCTTGATGCGCCAAGTGGCGGTAACCACAGTTTTAAGCCACTGATCGACACTCGAGTCTGAAAACTTTAGTTTGAAATGATCGGCAATAATCACCACGCAATAACTGCTTTGCGCCACTTCAGCTTTAGGGTCTGCATTCATCGATAAACTGAGCGCACCTTCATTGCGGCCGCGCAGCATGGCCAGGGCCCGATGGGAAGGCACTTTAGTAATGGCTTCAGTATGCTCAAAGTAATCGCGAAATTTTGCGCCTTCTTTTTCTTTACCTTTAACTAGGCGGCTTTCAAGCACTGCCTGTTGGCTTAAATGCTTACGCACTTTTTGCAGTAAATCTGCATCTTCAGCAAAACGTTCCATTAAGATAAAACGCGCGCCGTCTAAAACCGCTTTCGCATCGCCAAAGCCGGCGTCGGCATTGATAAATTCAGCCGCTTTTGCTTCAAGATTAATACTACGATTAGCCAGTAAAAAGTCAGCTAAAGGCAACAAACCAGCTTCAATAGCAATTTGACCTTTAGTGCGGCGTTTCGGTTTAAAAGGAAGGTATAAATCTTCTAAGCGGGTTTTGCTGTCAGCGGCATTTATGGCTTGCTGCAATGCTGGGGTTAATTTGCCTTGGGTATCAATGCTAGAAAGAATAACTTGTCTGCGCTCGGCTAATTCACGTAAATAGCTTAAGCGACTATTTAGGGTTCGCAGTTGCGCATCATCTAAACCACCAGTGGCTTCTTTACGGTAGCGGGCAACAAAAGGAACGGTAGAACCATCATCGAGTAAGTTAATCGTCGCTGAGACTTGTTGCTCACGAACATTCAGTTCTTGAGCGATTATTTGAGCAATACTTGGCATAAAAGGTCTATTTGGCTTTGAATAACAAATGAGGTCAAAGATAGCATAATCAACCGCAAACGTTTATGAACAATCGATGATTTTGTGCTATTTATCTAAGCTAACTTTAGCCGTTAGCAAAGCCACACACAGTTAAATAACCGCTAAATCAGCCGCTAAAACTGCGAAATTAAATTAATAATATTACTTATGATTAATTTAATTAATAACCATTCTCATTAAACTTATTATATTAAATGTTGGTTACAGATTGTTGCAAAT
>NZ_JBFRKH010000052.1:0-45804 GCF_041469265.1 Shewanella sp. 10N.286.51.B2 | reverse complement strand
TCTTATCTATACAAAACTGTTAAACATTTGCCTTAACAGCTGCGCCAACCAGTTGCTTATCGATATAAACAACCGGCCTCTTATCTATATAAAACTGTTAAACATTTGCCTTAACAGCTGCGCTATTCAGCCGCTTGTCGATATAAACAACCGGCCTCTTATCTATACAAAATAGTTAATTTTTTGATAAAGTTGCGCCAATTATGGTCTAAGAGGTTAGCATTTTGTTTAAGGAACGGTTCAAAGACGTCAATCTTAAAGGCGATTTGTTTGGTGGCGTCACCACAGCCATCATTTCCCTACCCTTGGCACTGGCCTTTGGTGTTGCCTCTGGCGCTGGCGCCGAAGCCGGATTATGGGGCGCGATACTAGTGGGCTTTTTTGCCTCCTTATTTGGCGGCTCATCAAGCTTAATATCTGAACCGACCGGCCCTATGACAGTGATTATGACCGCCATTTTAACCAGCATGGTGGCCAAATACCCTGAATCAGGAATGGCAATATCCTTTACCGTGGTGATGATGGCAGGCGGTTTTCAATTTTTACTCGGCATGCTCAAGCTAGGTAAATACGTCACCTTAATGCCATACAGTGTCATTTCAGGCTTTATGTCAGGCATTGGGGTGATTTTAATCATCTTACAGCTGTCACCATTGTTAGGTCATGCCGCTCCTGCAGGTGGTGTGTTAGGCACCTTATCAGCCCTTCCCGACACCTTAAGCAATATTAAGTTTGCTGAACTATTTTTAGGCTTACTGACTTTAGCGACATTATTTTTGTTTCCTCAGCGCTATCGTAAATACGTCCCTGCGCAACTGGTTGCCTTAGTCGCCATCACGTTACTGTCAGTGATTTTATTTGATAGTGACAGCATTCGCCGTATTGGGGTTATTCCTGCTGGGTTACCTTCTTTAGTGATACCGCACATAAATGCGGATATTTTTATTACCATGGTGATTGATGCCTTGGTGTTAGGCACCTTAGGCTGTATCGATACGTTACTCACCGCCGTTATCGGAGACTCATTGACCCGTAAAGAGCACGACTCAGACAAAGAGTTACGGGGTCAGGGCTTGGCTAATATGATTTCAGGTTTATTCGGCGCCCTGCCTGGCGCAGGTGCTACTATGGGTACAGTGACCAATATTCAGGTAGGCGCCCGCTCACCTGTTTCTGGTATGGTTCGCGCGCTAATGCTGGCATTAGTGGTACTTGTGGCTGGCGGCTTAACAGAGCCAATACCTATGGCCGTTTTAGCTGGTATTGCGGTTTATGTGGGCTTTAATATTCTTGATTGGAGCTTCATTCAACGGGCTCACAAAGTCAGTATGCAAGGCATGGCGATCATGTACGGGGTGATGATCTTAACCGTATTTGTCGATTTAATTGTTGCCGTTGGTCTTGGGGTGTTTATTTCTAACATTATTATCATTGAACAATTAAGCCAGCAGCAAGCAAGGCAAGTAAAAGCCATTAGTGATGCCGATCAAAACGATGTACCACTGACCCAAAGCGAACGCGGCCTGCTGGATCAAGCCAATGGTAAAGTGCTGTTTTTCTATCTGTCAGGGCCAATGATCTTCAGCGTATCAAAAGCGATCTCTCGCCAACATACCAGTGTGAGTGATTATGAAGCGATGATCCTCGATCTTACTGACGTGCCGATGATCGATGTGACTGTTGGGCTAGCGCTAGAAAATGCCATTAAAGATGCCCAAGATGCCCATTGTGAAGTATTTTTATTGTGCCCTAACCTGCAAACCAAAGATCAGCTGCAGAAGTTTCATGTGATTGATTCGCTGCCAACTGAAAACACCTTTTTGTTCCGCTATGAAGCCTTACAGGCGGCCCTTAAACATGTGCAAGCTAACGGCTAGAAATATGAGTAACTGGATGGGTAAGTTAAGATAATAAATAACCCATCCTAACTTACTCAAATAAATCCTATTTTTAGCAAAAATTTCATTAAGATTTGTTAACCAGCTCGCCATTTTTAAACAACATAATGCTATAGTGAACTCAGTTCCAAAATACTGAATTTCTGTTCACCATTTAGGGGTTATCTATGTTAAATGAGAATCACGCACTAATTTTCGACTTTCCAGAATTTAAGCAAGACATTGTTGATTTAACACATAAAGATGAAACATTTCAAAAGCAATCAAAACAATACCACCTACTGGATTATGAAATCCGCCAGTTAGAAATTGATGGCAGCCCAACCGATGACGAACACATGCACCAACTTAAAGTGCAGCGGGCTAATTTAAAAGATGTGCTATTCCAACAGCTAAAAGCCCATCACGACTAATTCGTACCAAACCAGACCCAGCGAAGGGAACGATGCGATAAAACAATCATTCCCTTCACCGCTTGTTCCACTCAGATTTAAACCCATCCTCTCCCACTCTTTTTAGCGCTATTAAAAGCAGCTAAGCGTAAATAGAAAGTCTTCATTAAGCCTTAGCCACTCGCTATTAACCCATTCGTCACTATACTTCTCGGTGTTAATTTTTTAACAACCTAAGAGAGATTAAGATGAAATATATCGTATTAATAATCGGATTATGCAGCTTACTCTTTGCCGTTTCTTCTCAGGCTGAGCTTGAGATTTATAAAGACTATGACATTGGAAAAGAAGTGACTTCAATGACCACGGTGAGGATCGATCCCAACATGGAAGACGTTTACCTAGAAGGCTTAAGAGAAAGTTGGGTTAAAGCGGTACGGTTACAAAAAGAGCTGGGTTATATTAAAGATTGGAAAATTTTTGCCAGTGAATTACCACAAAGTGGCGAATTCAATATGGTGCTAATGGTGATGTTTGAAAATAGTGCCGATTTAGAACCCAATCAGGAAAAGTATAAAAACTTCATGAAAAGTTGGGGCCAAGCCAATCAAGACAATAGCCGTAAAATCACTAAAACTTATCCCAATGTAAGAACCTTAACCGGAGAATACCGATTAAGAGAAATTATCATGAAGTAGAAAAATTAAGTACAATTTAATCATTAACTTAATCCCACTTCACAATATCTAGACCACAGCCTCGCATTAAGGTTTACCCCAAATGCGAGGCTGGTTTTCAGTTTCAAACCCCTTCAGTTATAACTTCTGTAAGCACCAAGCTTAAGTGGTGTTTTAGCTTTATTTAACCGATATTGTGACAAACCTTTACGCTCCAGCCCTTTATGCAAAAGCGAGAGCTAGCGCTTATTTTCATTACTAAAAATCCGCTATCTTGGCTATAAGACGTTTTTTTGAGCATTAACCTATGTTTCAAATTTTCACTGATTTTGCATCATGGCTAATTTACGATTTATTGGGCTTGTCGGCGCAGACAAAGCTTGGGGATGCACTGCATTTTTTTGTTGAAGACGTGACTAAGATTTTTGCTCTACTGCTGGTGATGATCTACCTCATAGCCTTAATGCGAGCCTCATTAAATGTTGAACGAGTCAGAGACTATTTAGCTGGTAAACCCAAGGGCTTAGGTTACTTGATGGGCTCTGGATTTGGGGTGGTAACACCATTTTGTTCTTGCTCCAGTATTCCGGTATTTCTTGGCTTTACCTCAGCCGGGATCCCCCTTGGGATCACCATGAGCTTTTTGATCACCTCACCGCTAATCAACGAAGTAGCCATCTTGCTACTCATGAGCCTACTGGGGATAAAATTCACCATTTTATATGTCGTGGTTGGCATGAGTGTCGGCATGTTAGGCGGCTTTTTTCTCGATGCAATAAAAGCTGAGCGCTGGCTACAATCTTTTGCCGCTGAAGCCCTCAAACGCGGTCAACAACATAGCACTGCTAATAACCCTGACGATATTCAAACCCAAGCGCTAACACTGTCACAGCGGCATCAATTTGCCAAAACTGAGATGTTCGATATTTTTGGCCGAGTATGGAAATGGGTCATTATTGGTGTCGGCCTTGGGGCAGCGCTGCACGGCTTTGTACCCGATGGTTGGATTGAGGCCCATTTAGGCGATGGCCAATGGTGGTCAGTACCTGCTGCAGTACTACTGGGGATCCCGCTGTATTCAAACGCCACCGGGGTAATTCCTGTGATGGAAAGCTTAATTGTTAATGGCCTACCCATAGGCACCACACTGGCATTTTGCATGAGCACCGTTGCTGCCAGCTTCCCAGAATTTATCTTACTAAAACAGGTTATGCAGTGGCGCTTACTGGCAATATTATTCTGCCTGCTATTGGTGGCGTTTACCCTAGTCGGTTGGCTGTTTAATGCCTTTACGCCATTTTTATGATTTTACTGATGTAAAAAACATCGGTGATTTAACAGCTCAATAAATAAGGATTTATCATGAGAACCATTAAAATATTAGGCTCCGGCTGTAAAAAGTGTCTTGAAACAGCAGAACTTGCCCAAGCAGTTGCCGATGAAAAAGCCGTTACTGTCACAATAGAAAAAGTCACCGACATGGCGCAAATTATGGCTTATGGTGTAATGAGCACACCTGCTGTGGTGGTGGATGAAAAAGTGGTTCATAAAGGCAGTAAGCCCACTAAAGAGCAACTGGCGAGCTGGCTATAGCCAATCAAAGTGTCGGGGTAACTAACACTATAAAAAGCCTAAATAACCAATCCCATTAGGCTCAATAGGATTGGTTATAAAAACCTTTGGCAACTAACCTGCGATAGGTTTATGGCCAGATGGTAGTGTTTCAGCACTCTTAAATAACATATACACGCAGGTGGAAAACAAGCAGACACCTAAATAAATAATTAATCCGTTGCCGACATCGGTAAATGTGGTCGCCAATAATGGCCCTAATACTGAGCCTACGCTGTAACACAGCAACATCACTTCAGTCGCTGAAACCATTTTCTCTTGGGGCAAATTATCACAAGCCAGCGTTATCGCTATTGGATATAGAGCAAAACTCGCAGCACCTAGGCATAGTAAACTTAGCCCCATCATGACTAAACTGGTTGACTCCAGTATGCCTAACACTGCAACGCAGCCAACAAGACAAATAATTGCCATAAGTAAACTTTTACTCATGCGAGTCGACATGCTGCCTGCAATCGGCTGCACCGCCATGCCACCCACAATGACTATTGCCATCAATAGCCCTGTATAGTCAGCATAAGCACCTGATAGACTGATATATAGCGGCATTAATCCATAAATTGGTCCCAGTAATAGTCCAGACACCATACATCCGATGATCGCTGGCCGGCTCAAATGACGAATGTCTCTGCGGTTAAAGCGCTGCTGATGACTACGAGGCTGACCATGTCGAATAAGCACTGGTGCCAAAGTGGCTAAAAACAACAACGCTAATACAAACAGATAAGGCGTAATGCCTTCAGTACCGAATACAGAAATAGCCAGCTGTCCAGCGGCGCTACCTCCGTAAAGTGCCGCCATGTAAAGACCGAGACGTTTAGCACGCTTTTTAGGGCAATTGGACATCAAAAGCCAAGACTCCACCACCACAAAGATGCCTGCAACCGCCAGTCCAGCGATAAATCGCGCTGCAAGCCAGCTGATCTGATGAGGTAGCAGTATCATTGTTACCACCGTTAATGCCAGCAGACATAAAAAAACGATAAATGCGCGCCGATGACCAAGTCGCTTAATCACCTTTTGAATACAAGTAGCACCTAATAAAAGACCAAAATAAAACACACTTGCAAGCCAAGGAGTTAACGATGGACTAAGGCCAAAGTATGGTAAAGATAATGGTACTAGGCTCATTAAAAAGCCTGAAGCGATAGCGAAAAAACTTAAACCAATAACTGGTGTAACAATGGAGTTTTCACCACTGTCATGAGTAATTATGGACAATTTGAGGATACTTAACATGAAATTTAACGTGCTTGCGCATACTTGTCGGCTAAAGGCTTAGTTATACCCAAAGACTATTTGCGGCGAATGTAATACTGAAGCAGAAATAAGTAAAGTAAAATCTGCTACAGCTCGTTTAATGGCCAACAAATTGTCAAATTTTGCTATAAAGGTCATATTTTGTGGTTATTTCGAACGAAATAAAAAGGAAGTGATATTACTGTCAGCCTAAAAAATCGTTAATTAATATTGGCTAAAATACAGTTTAAAGCTAACAAAACAGCTAATAAACACTATTTAAGCTATGATTTTTAGCACTTATAGGCAGATATAACATGAATGATGCAAAACTAGAATTAAAGGGGCTAAATATAAAGCAAAGGAGTTTTAGCAAAAAAATTTTGAGGCATATGTTAGCGGTACATGCGAGCCAAATAGCAATCGAGAAAGCTTGTTAAGAAATACGTCTTAGAATTATTAATGAGCCTCAAATCTAAAAACCATTAAATGAAACTAATGCTGCACTTTGAAGGGGGCTTGAAGCCTCCTACAGATGAACAACAAACCCAGCAGTATTCTAGCGCAGAATTTTACATCAGCTTATTGATATAAGATAACTTGAATCACTTGGTATTGATGAAAAAACCTAAGGGAATGGGTCTATCTCCCTTAGGCCTCTATCACTATGCTTAAAACACAATGCTTATAACATAATGCTCATAACATAATGCTCATAACACAACATTAGCCTCTAAATAACGGATGTTTTAGTGGCAAAACTGTCACATTGACTCTAGCTTGTTTAAAATAATTCACTAACTTGTCTTGAATTGACCAATTTGTTCTCTTAATTGCTGTGACAAATGATTAACCTGCACACTGGCACTATGTGATTGGTCGGCATTGCTGGCCGTTAATCTGGCTTCATCACTAATATTGACAATATTACGATTAATTTCATCACTGACCGCGGTTTGCTCTTCTGCTGCTGTGGCGATTTGGGTGGCCATATTAGAAATCATCGCCACCGATTCGGTAATTTTAGCTAAGGCCTCACCCGCTTGTGCTGCCTGAACGGTGCTTTTATCGGCTTGCTCACGGCTTGAGTCCATTACCGATACCGCATCTTTAACACCCGTTTGTAATTGTCCAATCATTTGCTGAATTTGATTAGTTGAATCTTGAGTTCGTTTAGACAAGGTTCTGACCTCGTCTGCCACTACCGCAAAGCCACGGCCGTGCTCGCCCGCGCGGGCAGCTTCGATGGCGGCATTGAGTGCCAGTAAGTTAGTTTGCTCTGAAATACTGCGGATCACATCTAAAATGCTACCTATATTATCGGCATCGTTTTGTAATTTTTGTAACGCATTGGCAGCTTGTTCAACCCCGCCAGAGAGGTTATCGATCGAAGCGATCGTTTGCTGAACTATCATGTCACCATGGACCGCTTGGGTATCAGAATCTTTAGCTGCTTGCGCGGCTAGTTCGGCATTATTAGCTACTTCCACCACGGTTGCTTGCATTTGGTTCATCGCTGTAGCAACTTGTTCGGTTTCACCTTGTAAGCGCTGCATGCCCGCTAAGGTTTCGTTACTGGCCGATTTAAGCTGCACACTTGCCGTACCTAACTGCTGAGTATTACCATTGAAATCAATAATTAACTCACGAATATTACCTACAAATACATTAAAGTTGCCAGCGACCTGATTAATTTCGCTATTACCACTGTCATCTAGCGACACGGTAAGATCTTTAGAGCCTGAAGCCACATTACTCATGGAATTATCTAAAGCGTTAAGCGGAGTGAAAATATTGCGGTAAAGGGCTGACAAAATAATGATAATAAACACACCAATGCCAATACTGCCCCACAATTGCACACTGGCAGCTTGCATGGTGGAATTTAGGGTTTCTTGTACCGCAACAGTAAATTTACCATCTAACTCTTGGGCTAATTCATCTAAATTATCAGCTAAATCTGACGATGCTTGGTCAAAGCCACCAGCACCTTTCATCAGTAAATTACCAGCATCGGTCCCCTGAGTTAGGTAAGCATCTGCCATATTCACACCAGATTCATGCAATTGATTAATTTGACGTTTAATCGATTGAGCTCTTGCAGTATATTCCGGTGCCGAACTGATAAGTTTATCCATATTTGCTTGAGCGGCATGCAAACTTGCTAACGCTTCGGCTTTGGCTTCATCACTTTTTGTTGCGCCAACATCGGTTAAAAACTGCTGAATTTGTACAACATCATAGCGAGTATCTTTTAAAGCAAAAATAGTATTAACCTGTTTTTCTTCATTTAACACACTTTCATAAATAGAAGATTGCTGGGCATTGCTCACCCAAACTAAAACGATTAAAGCCAATAATGATAACGAAATTGTAATTTGAAGCATTCTCTTAATTGAGACATCAATACTCATATAACTACCTTTAAAGATTAAGCCCTACTTTAAAATATAAATCGGAGGAATTAGCTTAAATTCACCGTGATTAATGACCTGAATATCAAGTTATTTCAGTTGTCAGCATGGGGTTTGGCGAGTGGTTATTACTCTTAAACAGCCTTTATTGAGCATTAAAGTGCTTAATAACATGACTCAATAACATTGGCCTCTAATATTCGTGTAGTACACGATTAGACCTGTATATAGACATCGACTTATTGAGGGAAAACTTTAATGGAGATTTTGCAAGATAATGACCTTTGGCTTAACAAGTTTCACTTGTTAAAGTCAAAGGCCACTATTTTATGAAAGGCATAACTGACAGGGTATTATGGTTTTATCAACAGCAATCAACCGACGTCAAAGCGGGCAAAGGGATTATAACAAGGCCGATTAGCGCCGTAGTATTGCAGCGCCTCTGTGGCAGGGTTACTGACTTGGAAATAATTGGTCGACATCATAAAATCAGTGACTAATTTTCGCTCATACTTATCAATCCAAATAGCACGCTTTTTAACAACCAAATCAAACATTGAAGATTGATCTAATATAATAATGGCACGCAGCTTCATCTCACCATATTCAGCGGTAAAATGATCACAAAACAATTGCAGGTTTTCATCGCTAATATTTAGCTTACCCAGTAAACGATCAAGGCTAGAAACGATAAAATTTTGGGTATTTAATGTATGCACTCCATAAAATACCGCCCCACCCAGCCCTGCGCCAACCGCTGCAACTTTAAGAAACGAGCGCCGAGAAAGACTAGTACCACTCATATTAAACCCCCATTCTCGCTGCGCGCACTGCTAATGCTGCAGCCGTTAAGCTAGGATTAGCACAAGAACAGCTTGGAAATACTGATGTGCCCACCACAAATAAGTTTCGGTATTGATGATGAATAAGGTTTGCATCTACCACTGAGCCATCATCAATGTTGCCCATTCTCAAGGTGCCCTGTAAATGTGATTCAGTCGGCCGCCAGCCACGAAAATGAATCGCTTCCACAGGTAATGCATCAAGTACCTTAGGTAATTGCGCTAAAGCCTGCTCAATACCTTTTTTGGCGTACTCAGATTCTCCGGTATAGCTCACTACCGCCTGCCCTGTAGTAGCATCAATAGTGACATTATTGGATTTTTGGGGGAGATCTTCAGCGACAATGACTAATGACAGGGTTTCTCGCCAGCGACCCACTTCTTTTCTAAAGCCATAAGGCCAACGATTTTCAAAGTAAATCAAACAAGAAGCGTGATCTTTTCTAAACTCGCCATCATACAAGGCATAATTGAGCCCTGTGGTAATAGTGCTACCATCAAAGTTCTCTAAACCGTCTAAATACACCTCTACTTTTATCCCAATTTGCTCGTGTAGCCCTAGGCCCGTGTCACCAAAATCCATTTTCGATCGTAGCAATATCGCAGGGCTTTGTATGGCGTTGGCGCCTAAAACAAACTTGTCGGCGCTGACGGTATATTCTTGATTGTTGTTGATAAAAACCACGCTAGAAACCGTGCTATCACTGTGCTGCATATGCCTTACTTCAGAGTTTAAACAGGTATGCACTCTTGGGTCCGAATACACCTGCTGAAAACCATTATGCACAGTAAATTTGGCCTGAATGGGACATAAATTACATTTGGCATTAGAGCAGCAGGCCGCCCGTGTATCAGTTGACACCCTTGCTCTGGCCGTTGGCATGATAAAGTGGCTGTCCATATTGGCATTTTTCATAATGCGATCAATGGCAGTGGGTCTATGGGGCGGCTGGGGATAAGGTTTTGAGCGAGGAAACATGCTTTGCATATCAGGGTCGCCTGACACCGACATAATGCTTTCGACATCACAATAATAAGGCTCAAGATCGTCATAGGAAATCGGCCAGTCATTGCCGACCCCATACAAAGAGGCGGTTTTAAAATCTGCAGGATGAAATCGAGGGGTTTGGGCAAACCAGCAATTCATTCCACCACCAAAACCAATGGTGCAATTCCATTCTTTTTCAGCTGTATTTTTAAAGGTATCGGCAGGATCAGCAGCCGAATTTTTACCTTGGGATAATTGCCAATTCCACGAATGATAATCGCCCCATTCCAGCACCAGAATATTACCATTAATTTTTTTTAGCGCCTCAAGTAAAAAAATGAAGAGCCAAAACCAGAACCAATAATTATTAATTCATACTTTTGCTGCGCAGCCTGTTCGGCGCTGACAATATTTAAATTCATCGTTATGGGATTCCTTTTCGCTGGTCGCTAACATGAGACCGTTAAATTTAATCCTTAAATACGGCCCTTAAATACGGCCTTTATTTTTAGTTAATTAAATATGGTATCCCCGATACCTTCATATTCAGCAACTAGATAACAATTAAATCATGCAAAATATCTTTATATAATTCCATCGTTATATAACTGATTGTATATAAAAACAATACAAGCGTTCTCCCCACCAAAATACCAATTTCAGTAGTAAGTTCTAGTTAATGGCCGCAGTCCTTTATCTACCATCACACCTATTCGATTAACTAAATCGATATTCATTAGAGTAAAACATCAACAAGTTTATAAAGCGCATTTGGCCAGATCATATTTTAGATATAGCATAAAAAACGGCCAATCAATGATTGGCCGTTAGGGTTTACTGCGATTATGTTTAAAACCTTAGCAAACAAGCATGAGGGCTATTAACGCCACACGCCCCACTCACCTGTAGTACCAGGCTCTTCACCTTGAGTCCACCACTGAGCAGTCCACTCTTGGTTATTATGCATCACCTTTTCACCGCCATTATAAACAGCAGATGCACTCCATTGCTCTCCAGGCAATGGCTCAGGGCTTGGTCCTGGTTCTACGTCAGTTGGGGTAATAGTAAAACTATAAACCGTTTTATCTTCTTCGCCTTGACCTGAAACAGTAAGCTCAAAACTGACTTCTTGGGCGACATTCTCAAGCAAAACAGTGTTGATAATTAGCTCATCATTTTGACCAATAGCGGTTTCAATCGGCAAACCTGCCACTTGCACCCAAGAGATTTGTTCAATATCGCCTTTGCTGCTTGCTGGCGTTAATACCACGTACTCACCATGGGTAACGCTAGCGTTAGTAATTTCTTTTAACACTGTTGGCGTAATCACAGCTTCAACAAACTCATTGTTTGCTGTGATACTGAACTCTCCATAAGCCTGTCCATTACTGGCATTAAAGAAGTTATTATGTAGCTCATTTCTGAAATACATATAGTGATTCATTTCTGCATGCCAGCGGCCAATAAACACGTTACCGCTATATTGAGTCTCGTAATAACCGTTGACTTGTGAGGCTAATAAGCGATCCCAATCGAGTTGATTGTCTGCGGTAATTTCTAACGAAAAGCTAGAGTGAATATCACCATTGTCACTAAAGACTTTATAATTAACCGACTCACCAAGCTGAGGGGTATTAAGGCTGATATCAGCAGGAATAAAGGCATCGCCTTGCTCTAAGTATGGCTCGCTTGGTTCTGGATCAACCGGTGAATCACCTGAAATGGTAATGTCACTACAGTTATAGAATCCTTCACCAACGGTGTCATCTCGCTGCCAGCGAGTAAACAAAATCGCATCACCTGAGCGATCGGCTGGGATCGCAATGTCCATGCGGTATTTTTTGTCAGCGTCCACAGCAACATTGCCGTACTCTTGGATTAACTCTAAGTCATCCCATTTAAGTGGCTTAGACACATCAACACCAGGCTTGGTTAAATAAAACTGCCAGAATGAAGGGTTGTGAGGCGCGGTTGCATTAAACACGTACTCAAAAGTGCCTGTTGGTAACTCAGTGCGGGTCCACTGTGAATGCTCAGCACCCATACCGCTTTTTTGCGCATCATTGGCATAACATAAGCTGCCATCAGGGATAGCCGCTTTTACCACTTCCATATCATTGTATGTAGGTGCAGGAATATTAATGGCAAATTCATTACGCTGAATAAATGGATAAGTACCAGAAATCGCTTTGGCTTGTGCACAAGCCGCATTAGGTGGTGTGCCACTCCACAAGCCACCTTGCTCGTAACAAATTGATTGTCTTGCTTCAGGAAATTCAGCCCAACCATGGGCATGAGCACTTTGATTAGGTATTAAGATGTACATTGCTGACACAGCAGCGACGGCACCGAAAAACTTATTGGTTTTCATGTAAATATCTCTAGTTATGACGTAAAAGAAGACTGCAGACTCAAGGGCGATAATGGATGAATATAAATAACCAACAGTGGTCTGTTCGCGCTACATCATAATTAAAAAAAACCATAAGACAACAGAGCCAATAAAACGACAGCACGTCAAAAAAACTATTATTTACAGCAATATAGACTCAAGATTAAAACGAGTTAACAAATTTAATAAATATTTGACTTGTCATATAATTGACGATAGGGAGCGTAGAAATAATCAACAGCTGCCGCCAATCACCCACAAACACTTATATGGCTTAGTTAAGCCAGTGTTTTACAATATCGTCTTAGCATCAATTTATAATGTATTAGGTTCGCGCCTTTAGTCACAGACAACTAGCGTCAAATAATTGATCTTTGAATGTTAAGATTATTGGTGGCCAATTAGGTACTCATCCGACCACCTCTATTTGCATCCAAATGCATATTTATTCAGCATTAGAATTTGTTTAGACAGCCTAAGTTCACAGCGCTACAGCAAATAAATACTAAAACCACTACGCTATTGTGAGTTAATGACGGCCTAATTTCAGCTGCTGGCAAATATCACTGGCCAGTACCACTCGCTGAGTTTGGCCAAGTTGATGGCCTAGTGTGGCATGCCAGTTCACCCCTGTAATAGCCGCATCAACCGCCGATAGCCCTTGGGCGATAAGTGCAGCAATAATACCTGCTAAGCAATCGCCCATGCCCGGTGTGGCCATAGCTGCTGAGCCAGAATGGCAAAAATTGACTCCACCTTGATGGGCGACTAGTGTGCCAGCCCCTTTTAATACCACGACTGCTTGATATTTTTTATGTAGCGCCAGCGCAGCGGCAACGCGATCGTTTGTAACTTCAGTGGCAGATATGCCCAACAAGCCAGCGGCCTCCGCCTCATGGGGAGTTAGCACCCAAGGCGTTACCGTTTGCTGATGCTTTGCCAAATAACGCAGCGCATCCGCATCTAACACCCCGAGGCTGCGTTTATTATCAACGCCAGAGTTGGGTTGAAGGGTTAATAGCGTTTGCATGATTTGCTGAGCTTGCGGCCCGCGGCCAAGACCTGGACCCACCACCAGCACGGCGTGTTGCTTTAAGGTGTTTTCGGTACTATCAGAAAACATAATCTCAGGAGATTGGCTTAAGCAGGCGACAAAATGGCTTGGCTCACACTGTAAAAATACCCGCCCAGCGCCAGCATTTAAGGCTGCGCGGCTAGCAATAATGCCAGCGCCAGCCATATTGCCAAGACCTGCAATAACGCTGACATTACCATGATGACTTTTATGGGTATTACCCCTGCGTGATGGCAGCATATTTACCCTTGGATCGTAGCGCCAATTCTCTTTTGTTGTACCAGCAATAGGCTCAAGCCCTAAAGAGTCTAACGACAGTGCCCCACAAGATGCTGGCCCATATGCAGTGAGTTGCCCCGGCTTATAAGCAATAAAGCTATGGGTGGCAGTGGCATTAACGCAAATCGGCTCAGGCTGGCCGCTATCGGCATTTAAACCGCTGGGCACATCAACCGCGTAAACCTGCTCAGCACTCTGATTAATGTCATCAATAACCTTTATCGCCGCAGCAGATAGTGTTCGGGTTAAACCACTGCCAAATAGCGCATCAATAATGATCGGATAAGATGCGCTAGGTTTAGTGGTATGAACACTACCACCAGCCGCTAAAAATTCATTCATGGCTTGCTGCGCATCGATGCCCGCTTTGGGCGCGCCAAAAGGCGCATAAACCACGACCTTTTTACCCTGTTGCAGTAATAATTTGGCAATGTAATAACCGTCACCACCATTGTTGCCCTGACCCACAACCACCAATATTGCTTGCGATGTATTAAAAGCGCTGCCAAAGCGCTGCACAAAACTGCTAGCAGCCTTAACCATTAAGGGCCAAGTACTATTGTTATGGCTTGATGCCCAATACTGCTCGGCGTCTCTTACTGCCTGCGCTGATAACACCACTGCGCTTTTTTCAAAGTGATCCGCTAAATGATCCTCTAAGTGATCGTATAAATGATCTTTTAGCTGAGCCATTAAGTCATTGTCAGAAAGAGTGGCCATATAAACCTTACCTTGAATGCGAAAGCTAGTATTAACTATACAAGAAGTATGGCAGCACAAAACTACTGCACACGGGATTAGGCAGATATTTGCCATCAATATAAAGCGGGGGGTGGCAATAACTATCAACAATAGATGTGGCAATAATTTTCTACATTAGTCATTACAATTCAATCGCCTTAAGTATTAACACTAGCTTAACAATTGTCGTATGATGGTTTGTACGCTTACTTAAACAACAATAAATAGGAAAACCACGCAGATGGTAAAGCCAAATAAACAATTAAAGGGTCTAACAAAATTCAGCTTAGCAGCGGCAATCTCGCTGACGCTAAGCGTGCCAGCACTGGCACAACAAACCTTATTGATCGCTGATGCATACGTCGATGTAGTAAAAGGCAAAACCATTAATGACGTGGCCATTGTCATTAATGGCAATCAAATAACCCAAGTCACCCAACAAGCCAAAATCACTACAGATAATGATTACAAGCTTATCGATTTAAGCGGTAAAACCTTACTTCCTGGGATGATGGATATGCATGTTCACCTTAGCGGTGATGCCGAGGATAATTTTTTAGCCTCGCAAAATTATTCTATTCCACGCCAAACCGTTAAAGCGGTTAAAAATGCCGAAAAAACCTTAATGGCAGGCTTTACCACAGTGCGGGACTTAGGCGCTTCGGGTTACGCCGTTATTGCCACCCGCGACGGCATTAATGCCGGTGAAATTGCAGGGCCAAGAATTTGGGCTGTTGGCCATCCGATTAGTATTACAGGCGGGCATTGCGACGATAACTTTTCATCCCCAGAAAAAAAATCAAAATCGCAAGGGGTCGCTGATGGACCTTGGGCTGTGCGCGCTAAAGTACGTGAAAATATCAAGTATGGCGCTAATGCGATTAAAGTGTGTGCCACTGGCGGGGTATTTTCTAAGGGCACTAAAGTCGGCATGCAACAGCTAACTTATGAAGAAATAAAATCAGCCGTTGATGAAGCCCACATGCGTGGCTTAGTGGTTGCCTCCCATGCCCATGGCACTAGCGGTATTAAAGCATCGATCAGAGCGGGCGTCGATAGTATCGAACATTGTAGTTTCATGGATAAAGAAGCAATAAAAATGGCTGTAAAGGCTGGTACTTACCTTTCTTGTGATATCTACAACACTGAATACACCCTCGCCTATGGCGCAGCTAATGGTGTACCTGAAGCAAACATCAATAAAGAAAAGTTAGTATCCCAAGCCCAGCGAGATAGCTTTAGAGCAGCGGTAAAAGCTGGTGCTAACATGGTATTTGGCTCAGATGCGGCAATTTACCCCCATGGTGATAACGGTAAGCAGTTCTCACGTATGGTGACATTTGGTATGACCCCAGCCCAAGCCTTACAAGCTGCGACCATCAATAGCGCCGCTTTACTCAAGCAAGACAACCTCGGGCAGATTAAAGCAGGTTTTTTAGCTGACATTATTGCCGTTGATGGCGATCCGCTCAGCAATATCAGCTTAATGGAAAACGTGACCTTTGTGATGAAAGACGGTCAAGTCTATAAGCAGTAAGCCAGTAAGGTTTAGCTAATAAAGCCAAATGACTCGCTAGAAACAACAAAGCCTTGATAGTGTTTGCTATCAAGGCTTTTTAATATGTAAAAATAAGGCTGATTTAAGCCTTACTTTAGCTTACTAGTTGATTTAGTTAACCCACTGCATTAACTCTGCAGCCGTTCTCAATGCATACTGGCGTTTAACCAAGTTACCAGCGGGATCAAACAATAGCACTTCAGCAGGGCTAGCACGGTATTTGGCAATCAATTGATCACCCTCTGGGGTGCCTATTCTGGCGATCAAAAAAAACGCTTGCTCACTAATCTGATCGCGAGCCTCATTCATTTGTTCAGTTTGGCTATTGCTCACCGCAAGGTTGGGATCATAAACAAATACAAATGCAGGCTTACCTGTGCCAATTTGTTCATGGGTGGTTTTAAACCCTTTGGGCATGACATTAAACACCACCGCAAACAATATCACTATGGATACAATAACGCCGAGAGTCACCCAAGGCTTACGGCTAGACGAGTTTGAACTGTGATTATCTTTGATAATAAAACCCTCTTTAAGTGTTCAATTTATGACAATAGTTTATATCGTCATCCATTGTAATTAACTTAACTGAGTTTTATCTTAAAACGAAATTACGCTTTTAAAGCGCGGTCACAAGGTTAACTAAAACGCTGATATAAAGCCGCAAGATCCCAGCTGCACGTTTTAACAAAATTTAAATCCACCTAAGTATCAGCATCGACGCAGGCTAAATGCTAAAAAAGGGGATACTCTCAACAAGTATCCCCTTTCTTAACACAGTGACTAAGTTACTGGCGCTATCGGCTTAGTGATAGCTAACCAATTACTATTATTTTTAATTAGCACGTATCCAATCATCGACAGTTTGATTCACTAAGTCAGCAGAAGACTCCATAAACCAGTGACCGCCCGGTACCACTTCAACCTGACCCTTATTCAAATCGACAACCTGTTGCAACCACTCTTTACCATGGAACCACACATTCTTATCTTTGCCAT
This sequence comes from Shewanella sp. 10N.286.51.B2, assembly GCF_041469265.1. NCBI lineage: Bacteria > Pseudomonadati > Pseudomonadota > Gammaproteobacteria > Alteromonadales > Shewanellaceae > Shewanella > Shewanella sp. 10N.286.51.B2. The sequence goes on along the minus strand of NZ_JBFRKH010000052.1, from coordinate 28,678 downwards.
AGATGAAAAGAAAAGGCGTGCCAAAATCTTCCACCGCAACACGTTGGGGTAAATCTTTTGATAAAATAGCGTTCCATAAATGCCAGTATGGGTAAGTCATACGCGCATCAGAACGTAAATTAGCCACTTTTTTATTCGCGTCTACATTCTGTTCAAGTTTTAATATGTTTTCCGCAGTAAAAAGCGTTAATTTTTCACCGAGAAATTCAGGTAAAACCCAAGCAAGCGCAAGGGCAAAGGTGTATTTAACATTAATGCTTGGTGATTTTTCGTTACCATAGCTGCCAATGTCTAAAAGAATAAGTCTGTCGACCAAGTCATTTTGCGCAAGATAATGTGAAGCATAAGACGCGCCCCAGTCATGAGCGAGTACAGTCACTTTATCTCTATCTAAACTTTCGATAAAGGCATCCATAATCATGCGAATTTGCTGAATATTGTAATCGGGTCTTTGGCCATTATCTTCTAGCTCGAACCCCGGCAAAGTAAATCGAGCAATCCGATAGTCTTGCTTTAAATATTCAACTTGCTTGTCCCACAGCTCTAAACTATCAGGATAACCGTGGATCATGACTATGGTCTCTTCACCCTCACCATCCATTTTTACTTCAAGGTTTTTTACTATCGTAGGTAGTTGTTGCTGAAATTCATCATCTGGCATCGGGCCTGTAAAAACAAATGTGCCTGCGAGATACAGAATGGGAGAAAGTACAACCAGTACGATCACTAAGATCCTAATTATTATTTTTTTCATACATATCCATTTTTATGTTGAAGTACATCTACAAACACCCTGCTGGCGTTTGCGCTTTTATCAATTAATACCGTTAAAAATTTTTATACCGAGTTAAATGCATCAGCAATTGCTGACAGATACCGCAGCGCTAACTAAACATAGCTATTCGCAGCCAAGATCTAGTGTATTTTTAAGCTGATTAATCAGTAACGCGGTTACATCCCATACAAATTAGAATAATAACTCTAATTTTATGAAGATGAAAAGAACTATCGACAATTATGTAAATACTGTAAGAAAACTAAATGCACAAGGCGTTCGCCTATCAGGCTTTTTACTGTTATTTCATGCGTTTGATCGTTTTTAGGGCGATTTATAAGAAGAAGTTATTACACAGTTTGCCGATGCCCAACATATTGGGTGGCATAAGCGCATAAGCGCGGACTCAGCAATCTCGATTTAGTCAGCTAAAAAACCTATTTTGATAGGCTATGCTAAATGCTAAATGCTAAATGTTGAATGCTAAAGAGAAGAGCTTTAAACAAATGATGCGAGATAGGTCATAAAGAACAGAGAGATTAACTAAGATGTTGAGCCTAGTTAAACAGAGTCAAATAGTGGCTCGCGATGGCAAGATTAATGTTTGTATCTAAAGGTATTACTGTCGTCTAGAATGTCAATTTTGATCGCTACAATCCCTTGATCGCTACTGGCTATTTGTTGAAACGCTTTTTGAGAAAGATCGATCACTCGGCCTTTAACAAATGGGCCGCGATCGTTAATTTTTACATCGATGCTTTTATTATTACCGGTATTCGTCACCCTCACTATAGTGCCAAATGGCAAGGTTTTATGGGCTGCGGTATAGGCTCTCATATTGTATTTTTCACCACTTGCCGTCAGTCTGCCGTGAAATTTACTGCCATACCAAGAAGCTTGCCCCACTAGTGCATGAGATGTTGAATATTGTGTTGTTTTAGAAGCATCGATGGGCACTCGTGATGAACAGCCTGTTGCCATAGCAAGGAGTAACACACTAAACATAAGCTTAAATTTAATCATTGTGTTTACTACTCGCTCTTTAAAATAATGCTTCATTTTATTCGCTGTCTTGTAAGCACAAAATGCTCTCAGACAACTCGCTAACCTTAGCCTGCAGTGTAGATGAGAACATTTAAGCTGTCACTCAAGATGACTTATAACACCACCATAGCAAGCGCAGCATCACATAAACCCTGCTCATGTTCACTCCCTTGTTCATGTAGTAGCTGCTGGAGCCTATATGTTATGGCTCGCTAGTAACCGTGGATTCTGCCCCCCCCGTTATTACACTGACTTGCACTTATGACACTTTTTAAAAGCAAAACCTTATGCCAACGCTTGTATCTCAGAGAGTGCTTTATCAATCTCGGCTTCGTTATTAATTAAGCTCGGCGCAAAACGCGCGTATGAGTCACGATAAGGCGTCGAGCTCATAATGATGCCCTTAGTGTGCATATGCTCTACCACCTGTTGCGGTGACAAACCATCGACATCAAAACACACCAGCCCCGATGATAGTTCAGTGGCCATTGGCGTATACAAGGTGACATGTGACATTTTTGCCAAGCCTTGCTTGGTTTGGGTATTGAGCTGATGAATACGCTGTTGCACCTTGGCTTTACCCAAACGCATATGTAGCTCAAACGCTGCAGGCAATGCCCAGCGATGTTCAAACGAGTGAAAGCCTCCTGGTGACATATGTTCACCCATTGGTACTTGCGCTTGGGTGCTATTACCTAGCCACACATCGTAGGATAGGCTGAAACTTGGGATCACTGCGCTGCAGTTATTCCAGCCGCGCTTTGAGCCCCATATAATGCCAGTGCCACGTGGGCCAAAGATCCACTTATGAGTGCCAGCAATAAAAAAATCACAGCCTAATGTACTCACATCAACATCCTCGATGCCAAAGCCATGTACGCCATCGACACAAAATAGGATTTTATCAGCTTCAGAACGTGAGCTGTTGGCTTTGGCAATCACATCTGCCATAGCGCGGATAGGTAATTTAACCCCAGTGGAAGAGTGAACCCAAGTCACAGCCACCACCTTAGTATTTTGATTAATGGCCTTGGCCAAGTTATCGATAACTTGCAAGCTTGTCACTGTGGCAGGGGTGTCATATAACGTAATACGGCGCACGTTAGCCCCTGTTCTTTCTGCACGCAGTTTTAAAGACAGATCGGTAGAGTAATGATCGTGTACGGTTTGCACTACTTCATCATTAGGGCGTAATTTAAGCCCGCTGTATACCAAAGATAACCCCATCGTTGTACTGTCAGTGAGGGCAATTTGTTCGGCTTCACCACCCATATAGCTTGCTGCCGCAGCGGATATTTTTCCATCAATGGTTTCAAAGTGTTTATGCCAATAATCTGAAGGATTGGCATCTAAGCCTTTGCGGTGTCGCTCAATTTCATCTGCCACAGGTTTAGGGTGAGAAGCCAACAAAAAGGTAGAAAGGTGAATGTAATCGTCAGTTAAGGGGAAAAGCTGTCGCAGCGCAGTCCAATCTCCAGCATTGATATTATCAGGCATTAACGCTGCTTTATTGCCCTCAGCAGCGGCATCAGCTGCATTGCCTATGCTTGTCCCAATGACACTTCCAGCTAAGGCTAAACCCATTCGACTTAAAAAATTACGACGTAACATAGACAACTCTTTATTAATCGCTGTGTACCGTTAATAAAAAGTAGCAACCGAATGCAGGAGTGTCTATTAATTGACCGCAAGTGTCACTGCGGCGCCGAAAAGTCAGTCTTAAACATGATTAAGCCTGTTTGATAATGTACAAGTTGGGTAAGTGGGGAGATGATCTCGCTTGCTAGTATAGGTAAGCACAGTTAAAGTGCACTCTGTTTTGATTTAACAATCATCAACTTGATTGATTGCAGCGTTTTTTATCTGAAAGGTTAACTATATATGGAAAAAGTGTTTGAAAAATTAATGTATGCATCACGCTGGATCATGGCACCGATTTATTTAGGTTTAAGCCTGGTCCTATTTGCGTTAGGTATCAAGTTCTTTCAAGAGATTTTTCACATCCTACCGATGATTTTTGAGATGAAAGAAGTTGACCTGATCCTGATTACACTATCGCTAATCGATATCACTTTAGTGGGCGGCCTTCTGGTGATGGTGATGTTTTCAGGCTATGAAAACTTCGTTTCACAGCTAGATGTGGGCGAAAACAGTGACAAACTAAGCTGGCTTGGAAAAATGGATTCAGGCTCACTTAAAAACAAGGTAGCCGCATCAATTGTGGCCATATCGTCAATTCATTTACTTAAAGTTTTTATGAATGCCGAAAATATCGATAACGACAAAATCATGTGGTACTTACTGATCCACATTACCTTTGTATTATCGGCCTTTGCCATGGGCTACTTGGATAAAATTAGTCGCACAAAGTAGCTGCTGACCTTAAGTTGCAAATCCAAATAAAAAAAGCCTCGATACGGTTAAGCATCGGGGCTTTTTTCGGCTTGCAGTTTGTCGGCATTAAAGCTGACACCTGAAAGCATGCTGCATTATTGCTCCAAAGAAACGCCTTAAGCAGACAATAAATACACCTACAAAATAATCTCAGCTAATACAAATCCAATCATCACCGAGCTAACAATCGTCACCACACCGGGTACCACAAAAGGATGGTTAAATACCCACTGGCCAATACGGGTCGATCCTGTGTCATCCATTTCAACAGCCGCCAACAAGGTTGGATAAGTTGGCAATACAAATAAGGCACTCACCGCAGCAAAAGAAGCAATAGCAGCCTCAGGGCTAACCCCTAGCATAAATGCCGATGGCATTAACGCCGCTGTGGTTGCGGCTTGCGAGTACAACAACATGCTGGCTAAAAACAAAATGATCGCCAACATCCACGAATGCTCTTCTAGCAAGCCACCCGATAGCGCTTTAATCTCTTCTAAATGCCCAGCAACAAAGGTGTCACCTAGCCACGCAACACCTAATACACAAATACACGCACTCATGCCCGATTTAAAGGTCGCCGCATTAAGCACCTCAGCTGTATCCACTTTACAAAACAGCGTAATCGCCGTGGCTGCCGTTAGCATAAACACCATAATGGCTTCATTTCGTGGCAATGTCGGATTATCAATAAGACCTACAGCATCACTAATCGCGGTGGCGTAAAACACCACTGCCACAATTGCTACCAGAAAAACCATCACCGAACGCTTAGCCCCTGCTGGTAACTCAGTGCTGTTCACCTCGCGTTTGCTCACTAAGCCATGAGCTAAACGGTCTTGATAAACGGGGTCATCTTTCAACTCTTTACCCATAAATTGGGCAACAAAAGCGCCGATCATACACGCAATAAAAGTAGCGGGAATACAAATCATCAATAAGCTGATATAGCCCACGCCTTTGCTTTCAAGCATGCCGCTCATTAGCACAACCGCAGCTGAAATAGGTGAAGCCGTAATCGCAATTTGAGAGGCAACAACTGCAATACTTAATGGCCGTGAAGGACGAATGCCCTGCTCTTTCGCCACCTCAGCGATGACAGGCAAGGTCGAAAACGCGGTGTGGCCCGTACCTGCAAACAGTGTCATGGTGTAAGTGACAATCGGAGCTAAAAAAGTAACCTGCTTAGGATTTTTACGTAAAACACGCTCAGCGATATTCACCAAATATTGCAAACCACCTGCAACTTGCATCGCCGCGATAGCCGCAATGACCGACATAATAATCAAAATCACATCAATAGGAATAGTGCCTGGGGTCATCCCTAAGCCTAGAGTTAACACCAACACACCCAAACCGCCAGCAAAGCCAATGCCAATGCCGCCTATTCGTGCGCCGATAAAGATGGCAGCCAATACCACCACTAACTCAATTGTTACCATAAATCCTCCCAAGCTATAATTGCGCGCACTTTACTGCAAAACCAATATAAGCAATGGATGATTAAATCAATAAAACCTCAACTAACAGAATAAAAAACCGGAAGTGTTAACTTGATCAGTTCACATTGGCCAATGATTTTAATCGGCCTTATTTAAGGCGTGTCTTTGTGAAGTAATTCCATCAAGCCAACGAGTGCGGCAAACAGCACTGCACCAACAGGCCAAATAATCCAAGTGATGCCCCAAGCCATTGTCCAAAAGCTCCAGCCAAGATAGATAGCAATGAGCAAGGGCCAATAAAATCCAGCCAACTTCTCGGCTCGTTTAGTACGTCTAGTTGTCTCTGTCTCTTTAACGGCTTCTTTCAATACATTGCTATAGGCATCATATTTTGCTGAAACCGGTAAAATAATGAATAGGCCAACTGCAATGATAAAAAGCAGTACATCTATCATTAATAAAACGATGTCTTGCTCAAAAGAAAAAATACTCACGCACAGCAGCGGAACAAAGCTAACAATAAAACAGAAAATACCTACAGATAAGCGCAAATTATAAGCTGGCCTAAACTGTTTACGCTTTTCATGAAACACGCTGTGAACACCATAAGCGAGTTCAAATGGTTCATCTTCTATCGCCGCTATTTCATCTTGATATTGGTTTGTCTTGATAAAAAAGCTCACTCCAACTGACACCAAAATCAACACACTCACAATACCCAATGCCGCTGCTATATCACCCGTCATGTTAAATCGATTCGTTTCCGCCATAGCCATAAAGAAAAACAACGGCATTGCAGAACACACACACAAAACCACGCCTTTAGAAACAAGATTCGTCATTGCGATTTTATGCTCAACATACTCAGTCGCTTGCTCTAGGCTGATATGATTAATGCCTGGTTCTTTGGCTTCTGTCGCAAACTCAAACTGCTCATTCTCATCCTTGAGTAAGAAGTCTGTAGACACATCAAAAATCTGTGAAAGCATAATGATTTTATTTAAATCAGGAATGCTATTTGCCCCTTCCCATTTAGAAACAGACTGACGAGAAACATTCATTTTCTCTGCCAACTCTTCCTGCGACCAGCCCAGTTTTTTCCTTAATCTAATAATCTTATCTGCAAGTATCATTAGTGAGTCCTTTTAATCAATAATTGAGCCACAAGCATAAGAAATCAGGCAGTTGCTCACTAGCAAGCCAGCTTGTTAATCTGTCAACCAGCAGTTGCGTTATTGATTATTAAGCCATAATTCGGCTATTTTTTGTATCTAATTGTTCAATTAGCGATTGAGTGTAGGCTATGAAGCAAAGAAAGAATTTAATCAGTCACCCGATTTGAAATCGCTTAAAAAGTCGAGACTAATCCAATTAATTTGATTTGTATCAGCTCACCATGACATTCACTCACCGACACGCCGTAAACTCATCCATGAGGGCTCGAACATCCCATCCATGGGATGAACGGTCGTCTCGCTAATACTCATGGTTCACTTATTGAATATCAGTTTAATCCTCAGCCTTTTAACACGTTCAGCAAAAATACCAAAGTCAGTAAGCACAAAGCCCCGAACAGCCAAGATTATGGTTGTGTTTAATAATTTGATTGAGGAAATAGAAAAAGTTTACTCTGCCCCTAACAAAACCCCAGTGATTCTATTAGCGACGCAGTACCGCTATCCAGCGGCCAAGATTGAGCAAGCTGGCTAGCGAGCCAGCCACGTAGGTCAGCGCCGCCGCTTTGAGAATCTTCTCCGCATGCTTTAGGTCACCGTCGTGCAGGTAATTGCCCTCTTTGAGTATGGGCAGCGCCTTGCCATAACTGGCGTCAAACTCCACCGGCAAGGTCACCAGATGCACAATGGTGCTCAACCCCATCGACAGCACGCCGATCAAAATGGTCAACGCGCCCGCCTGCGGTATACGAGTGAGCATAAGGACCACTGGCGCCGCGAACATCATTATGCCGGCAATACGCTCACCGACCATAGCGGTTCTAGCCAGCTTCTGTCGCATCAAAAACAAAGACTCGCCGCGAGAATCCTGTAGCGCATGCCCAACCTCGTGGGCAGCTACCGTCACAGCTGTCAGAGAATAACCGGCATAGTTATCCGGCGTAAGGCGAACAGCCTTAGCCGCGGGATCATAATGATCGCCGTCAGGCGTCTCTTCAACCTTGACGTCATTTAGGCCAAAACGATCTAGAAGATGACGAGCAAGTTCACCACCGCTACCTTGATGACGGTAACGATCAGTGGGCTGTTGGTACTTGCTCATGATGTGCTTGACCCACAAGCCAGGCAAGAATACACAGCCCGCAATGACAATAATTAGAATGATCCATAGCATGAAACCCAGTATGCCATAAACCTTGGTATAACTCTCACGGCTTTTACTCAAAGCCATTAACTGTGGATGCGTGTAGTCGCCTGCAAAAAATAAGTATTTTATAACAAAATTTAAAGCCACTAAAAAGCCCCGATACCGTTAGGTATCGGGGCTTTCAATTCTTTTACAAGAAGTTTGGCTTTAGCTTTTAGGCTTCAGATCAGCAGTGCATATAGCGCTGTATAAATAGGTTAGAACAAGGCGCTTTACCACGACGTTTAGTACGCTAAACGAGTGGTGAAGCAACGCAGTTATCACCAATTTAGACAAGCTAGATTACATCATGCCGCCCATTCCACCCATACCACCGCCCATACCGCCCATATCTGGCGCTGCAGCTTCTTGTGGAATTTCAGCTACCATTGCTTCGGTGGTGATCATTAGACCAGCAATTGATGCGGCAAACTGTAATGCACTACGGGTTACTTTAGTTGGATCAAGAATACCCATTTCTAACATGTCACCGTAAGTGTCGTTACCAGCGTTGTAACCGTAGTTGCCGCTGCCGTTTTTAACTGTGTTCGCCACAACTGAGGCTTCTTCACCTGCGTTGGTTGCGATTTGACGAAGTGGTGCTTCCATTGCACGTAGTGCGATGATTACGCCGTGCTTTTGGTCTTCGTTGATCACTTCAACTTCAGAAATCTTAGACGCTACACGTACTAGTGCAACCCCACCGCCAGGAACAACGCCTTCTTCTACTGCTGCGCGTGTTGCATGTAATGCATCTTCAACACGGGCTTTTTTCTCTTTCATTTCAACTTCTGTTGCTGCGCCAACTTTGATTACTGCAACACCGCCAGCAAGTTTTGCCATACGCTCTTGAAGTTTTTCTTTGTCGTAGTCAGATGTTGACTCTTCAACTTGTTGTTTGATTTGCGAAACACGGCCAGAGATTTGCGCTTGCTCGCCGTTACCATCGATGATGGTGGTGCTGTCTTTAGTGATAACAACACGTTTTGCTGTACCTAAGTCTTCTAGGGCTGCTTTTTCAAGTTCTAGACCGATTTCTTCAGCGATAACAGTACCGCCAGTTAGGATAGCGATATCTTGTAGCATTGCTTTACGACGGTCACCAAAGCCAGGTGCTTTAACAGCAGCTACTTTAACGATACCGCGCATGTTGTTGACAACTAATGTTGCTAATGCTTCGCCTTCAACGTCTTCTGCAACAATAAGCAGTGGCTTACCTGTTTTAGCTAGACCTTCAAGGATTGGTAATAATTCACGGATGTTAGAGATTTTCTTATCAACTAATAAGATGAAAGGAGAATCTAACTCAACGCTGCCTGTTTCAGCTTTGTTGATGAAGTAAGGAGAAAGGTAACCGCGGTCAAACTGCATACCTTCTACAACGTCTAATTCGTTTTCAAGGGCTTGGCCTTCTTCAACGGTAATAACGCCTTCTTTGCCTACTTTTTCCATTGCTGTTGCAATGATTTCACCGATTGATTCATCAGAGTTAGCAGAGATAGTACCTACTTGAGCAATGGCTTTAGAATCTGCACATTCTTGCGAAAGTGCTTTAAGCTCAGCAACGGCTGCAATAACTGCTTTGTCGATACCACGCTTAAGATCCATTGGGTTCATGCCAGCAGCGACTGCTTTAAGGCCTTCAACCACAATTGATTGTGCTAATACGGTTGCAGTAGTTGTACCGTCACCAGCCGCATCATTGGCTTTAGAAGCAACTTCTTTCACCATTTGTGCGCCCATGTTTTCGAACTTGTCTTCTAGTTCGATTTCTTTCGCTACCGATACACCATCTTTAGTGATTAGCGGTGAGCCAAAGCTTTTGTCTAAAACGACGTTACGACCTTTTGGGCCTAATGTTACTTTTACTGCGTTAGCAAGAATGTTGACGCCGTTAAGCATTTTAACGCGACCGTCACTACCAAATAATACTTCTTTTGCTGACATTGTTATGTTCCTTCAAATTTGTTGATGATTGCAAAGGGTTAATGTTTAAAATTAACCTACAACAGCCATTAGGTCTGACTCAGATAAGATAAGGACTTCTTCACCATCAATCTTTTCTTTTTTCACGCCGTAACCTTCGTTGAAAATCACTACGTCGCCAACTTTAACGTCAAGGGCTTTAACTTCACCGTTTTCTAAAATGCGACCATTGCCTACTGCTAGGATTTCACCACGAGTTGATACTTCTGCAGCGCTACCAGTTAATACAATGCCACCAGCTGATTTTGATTCAACTTCTAAACGTTTAACGATTACGCGGTCATGTAATGGACGAATATTCATCTACGGACTCTCCTAATGATTTGGTGCCCTAAAACGAGGCGGTTTTAACAAAATGATAAGGGCATTACCCCTTTGATGAATGATATATGGGGGTCGATGTTGACAGTTCCAAGTGTATTTTAAAAAAAACTGCGATTTAATTGTAAAATTTGTGGCTGCTAATATTTAAACCATCTTGAATGCTGCTAGAATTTGGCTCCCGTTTTCGTGTTTAAGTCGAGATAGATGAAAGATAAACATGGGTTGCTTAACGCACCAATAGGTCGTGTGCTATTCAATATGAGCCTCCCCAACCTTATCGGTATTCTCACCATTTATGGTGGCAGCCTTATAGATACATATTTCATCAGTCTTTTGGGCACTGAATCATTAGCTGCGGTAAGTTTTACGTTTCCGGTGGCGATTATTTTTTCCAGTATTGCCATTGGCATTGGCGCGGCGGTTTCCACTAACCTCGCCCGCTTAATTGGCGCAGGTAATCAACCCCAAGCTAAAGCGTTTTTGTTTGATGCCTTGTTGCTAACATTTTTATTGGTGAGCGCGTTAGTGTGCATCGGGATTATGGCCATTGACCCGCTATTCACCCTACTGGGCGCTAATGAGTTAAGTTTGCCACTTATTCATGATTATATGCTGGTGTGGTTTTTAGGGGCGCCATTATTGGTGTTATTGATGGTGGGCAATCAAGGCATTCGCGCCACCGGTGATACTTACTCCCCTGCGATCATTATGTCGGTGGCAGCAATTATCAACCTTATACTCGACCCTTTACTTATTTTTGGTCTTGGGCCTTTCCCTGAGCTGGGTATTCAAGGCGCAGCCATTGCCACTTCAATATCCTGGTTATTTTCAGCCTCTGTGGCTGTGTATATCTTGGTATTCAAAAAACAAATTTTGGTCTTCACCAAATTAAGTAAGCACCGGATTATCAAAAACTGGTGCAAGCTGGGGCATATTGCCCGCCCTGCGGCTTTAATGAATATGATTAACCCTATTGCCAACGGCATTATTTTGGCCATGCTTGCCAGAGTCGATCAAGCTGCGGTGGCGGCTTATGGTGCAGGGGTGCGCTTAGAAACCTTATTTATTTTGGGGATCATGGCCCTTAACTCCAGTTTAATGCCGTTTGTGGGGCAAAACTTGGGGGCGGGGCAACATCAGCGGGCTAAAGATGCCATGATGCTGTCACTGCGGTTTGCTCTTGTGCTGCAAACCTTACTGTATCTGCCTATCTTTTTGAGTGCTGATTTTATTGCGCAGTTATTCAGTAATGATGCTGTGGTGATCGATTGGTTGAGCTTTTATATTAAAGCCTTACCCGCAGCCTATGGGCCATTAGCAGTGGTGATTATCTTCGCCACTTGTTTAAATGCCTACCATAGACCGATCCAGTCGTTAGTGATTAACTTAGTCAGGCTGTTTATTTTAATGCTGCCATTGGCGGCCATTGGCTTATACTTTGGCGGGGTAAAAGGTTTATTAATTGCGCTGCCAATAACCAATACCATTATGGGCATTGCCTGCTATGTGATGGCCAGTCGGATCACTGAGCCAGAGTCCGTTACCGCGTCAACGGCCACTAAGTCAATTAACACCATAAATTAACAGGGATGCACAAGGGTTAATACACAATGAAAAGATCAATCAACGCCGCGCTATTGTCAGCTTTTGTGTGCCCGGGTACAGGGCACTTATACATAGGTAAAAAAGCCATAGGTTGGGGCATTATTCTGGCTTGTTTTATCAGTTTATGCGCCATCATGACCGTGCTGATGCAGCGCGCTCAAGCGGTGGCTGATGATATTGTCGCGGGAAATATTGCGCTGGACTTCAACAGTCTTTATGCCGCAGTGCACGACAGCGTGACCCTTGATTTACCCCCTTCAGTATCGATGGCCACTTGGGTGTTATTTATTTGCTGGGTTGGGAGTACGGTTAGCGCGTATTGGATGGCTGAGCAGCTAGACAAACCTTCAAAGGATTCGACTCTCGCACCTTAAGTTAATGCCGTAAACAAGCAGCTGAATTATTTGAGCCATAAAAAACGCTAGCCTTGCTAGCGTTTTTTCATTGAGTCACCAAGCTAACAATTAGTCTTTTTTGGGCTTATCTTGCTCGCCCTTTTGCTCACTATCTGCGCGAGGCTCATCCTGTGGGGTGATATCTTTAATTTCTACCTGATGGGTTTCAGGGGTTAAATCATTTGGATCAAATTTGCGTTCAAAATCACCGTCAAAGGTATTGCCGCCTTGGTTAAATGGGCCATTTTGCCCAAATGGATTTTGGCCTGGTTGACCTTGTGGACCAAAGCCGCCCTGAAAACCGCCACCAGCAACCACGCGCATTTGCATACGTTTAAAGATATAGCTGGCAATCGGTGAGCGAGTAATTGGGGTTAGCAATAACAAACCGATAAAGTCAGTCACAAAGCCCGGAAACAATAACAGTAAGCCTGCCGCGGCGAGCATCATGCCTTCGACAATTTCTTTACCCGGCGCTTCACCGCGCTCAAGCTTAGATTGCACTGACATTAAGGTGCTTAAGCCTTGGCTGCGCACTAGTGATACTCCCACAATCGCAGTGAAAAACACTAATGCGATGGTATTCCAGGTGCCAAGCACATCGCCCACAGAAATTAATACTGACAACTCAATGGTCGGAACGATAATAAATACAAACAATAAAATAAATAACATGTGGGCCTCAATTTTTTCACTGGCTATGAAAACTAAATGGGGGTTATCCGGTCTTAATTCAAGACGTGTCACGATTATCATCAATGACTAATGCAAGCGCTTACGAAAAAACGTACAGTATTGCACTATTGAAATCGCGATAAACATAACATTAGCAACAACAATAAAGATAAACCGCAGTTTATGTTATTAAGCTTAAGCTAACTTTAAGGCAACCAATAGATGATAGCATTCCAATGCCAGCAACTTACTTATTAGTTATAACAACTTGCCCTGATAACGCCAGTGCAAAACGCATTGCATCAACGCTAGTGGAAACTAAAGCGGCTGCTTGTGTGCAATTAATTCCACAAATAGAGTCAGTTTATGTGTGGGATGATGAGGTCTGTCATAGTAGTGAAGTCGCTTTACACATAAAATGTATTGCTAAAAATTATGATGCAATTCAACAAATAGTGATCCAACAGCATCCCTATGAAGTACCTGAATTAATCGCTATGCCTATTACTCAAGGCTTGCCAAATTATTTAAAATGGATAGAAGAAACTTCCCAATCATGAAAAAAATATTTGCGCTTATTTTTACCTCTTTACTCCTGCTAACGCCATTAGCTCACAGTGAAGGCATTTTTAGCAGTAATAAGTTCAGCTTCCTTCAGGGCGAGCCAGAGTTAATGCCTGTTGAAGAGGCTTTTGTATTTGATTATCAGCAAAAAGATAATCAATTAGCCATTAGCTTTGTGATTGCCGATGGTTATTACATGTACCGTGACAAGTTGCAGTTTTCTGCCGACGGCGCAGTGATTGGCGATATAGACCTACCCCGAGGCAAGGTTCATAACGATGAATATTTTGGCGAACAAGAAGTGTATTACACCTTTGTTGAGCTGCCGTTAGCCCTTAAAGAAGCCGCCCAAGACAGCCTAGTACAAGTGACCTTTATGGGTTGCGCTGAAGGCAAGCTGTGTTATCCGCCTACCAAACGTGATGTTAAGCTAGATGCTGTTGCTGCTAACGATGGCAAGGTAAAGGGCAAAAAAGCCATTATTGGTGATGTGCCAGCTCAAGCTGAACCAGCAACCGCAAGCAATGCGACAACGCCTATCACCCAACAAGACAGCTTAAGCCAAATGCTGGCCAACGATAGCTTAATGTGGACCTTAGTTATCTTCTTTGGTTTAGGTATTGGTTTAGCCTTAACCCCTTGTGTGTTCCCAATGTACCCGATTTTGTCAGGCATTATTGTGGGCCAAGGGAAAAAGTTATCTACCGCTAAAGCCTTCACACTATCAATGGCCTACGTTCAGGGTATGGCGATTACCTATTCATTATTAGGTTTAGTGGTTGCCTCTGCGGGCATGAAATTTCAAGCGGCATTGCAACACCCTGCTATTTTGATTTTCTTAGCGGTAATGTTTGTACTGCTGAGTTTATCTATGTTTGGTATGTATGAATTACGCCTGCCGGGCAAATTCCAAGACAAGATGAATACCCTGTCGAATAACCAAAAAGGTGGCAACCTTGTTGGGGTGTTCTTTATGGGCGTTATTTCAGGTTTAGTGGCGTCGCCTTGTACCACTGCGCCGCTGTCTGGTGCGCTGATTTATGTGGCCCAAAGTGGCGACTTACTACAGGGCTTCTTGGCGCTGTATGTATTAAGCATGGGTATGGGGGTACCATTACTGATCATTGGTACTTCTGGTGGTAAATTACTGCCGCGCGCCGGCGCATGGATGGATATCATTAAGACCATTTTTGGCTTCTTGCTGATTTCTGTCTCAATCGTGATGATTGGCCGCATCTGGCCAGGACTGGTATCTGATGTATTGTGGTCAATTTGGGGGATTAGCTTAACGGGCTACCTCATACACCAGAACAAACTATCAGAGTTTAACTGGAAGCAAACCACCCGTGGCATCATACTTACGCTGACTTTACTCGCCAGTTTCTCTTATGGTTTCCAAGCGGTAATGACTGCATTGGGCCATCAGGCGCCATCAATCAGCAATGAGACTAACCAAAGCAAGCAAATTAGCCATGGTGAGTTATTCATTCAAATTAAGTCACTAGAAGACTTAGAAGTTGAGCTAGATAAAGCCAGCCTTAGCGGTAAAACCGTGATGCTAGATTTATACGCTGACTGGTGTGTGGCCTGTAAAGAGTTTGAGGCGATTACCTTTGCTAATCCAATAGTATTAGAGCGTTTAGATCAAATGGTGTTACTGCAAGCCGATGTCACTAAAAGTGATGCCATTGATATTGAACTGCTTGAGCACTTCAACGTATTAGGCTTACCGACCCTATTAATGTTCGATGAAAATGGCAATCAGCGTGAAGATTTACGCGTAACCGGCTTTATGGGGCCTAAACCCTTTGCTGAGCACTTGGATTTATTGCTGAATAAATAAATTTATTCTCAACTAAGATATTGAAAATGGTCAATTTATTTATTAGATTGGCCATTTTTTTAATCCTGAGCTATTTTTTAATACCAAGTTGATTCTTTTCTTATACAATCTACTTACCTACAACCTAGTTTCAACAAATCGAATAAGGCCTTATGGAACCCGCAATTCTCATTGTTACGCTATTATGTGGCATGCTTGTTAGTCGAGTCAGTTTACCACCACTAATTGGTTATCTTGCAGCAGGTTTTTTACTGTTTATTTTTGGGATCCAAGATGAAAGCTTGCCACTGCTGCAGGAACTAGCTGACCTCGGCGTCATGTTACTGCTGTTTGCTATTGGGCTTAAATTAGATGTCAAAAGTTTACTCAAATCTGAGGTGTGGGCCAGTTCCAGTTTGCACTTAATTGGCTCGATATTATTCTTTTTACCCATCTTAAAATTGCTGGGATTAGTAGGGCTAGACAGGCTAGTTGATTTAGATATTGATCAGCTGTTACTACTGAGCTTTGCCCTAAGTTTTTCAAGTACCGTATTTGCCGTCAAAGTGCTGGATGAAAACGGTGATAGCCAAGCCTTGTATGGCCGTATCGCCATTGGTATCTTGATTATGCAAGATATCTTCGCAGTGCTATTCCTCACCATTTCAAAGGGTGATTTCCCCTCCATTTACGCCTTAGGTTTATTGCTGTTACCACTAGTTAAACCACTAATTTATAAAATATTCGACCGCGTTGGCCACGGCGAAATGTTGATTTTATTTGGCCTGACTATGGCATTAGTCATGGGCGCTTGGCTGTTTGAAGCCGTTGGCTTAAAGCCGGATCTAGGCGCATTGATTATTGGTATTTTACTGGCAGGCCACGCTAAAGCGTCCGAGCTTTCTAAATCAATTTACTACTTTAAAGAGCTGTTTTTAGTCGCGTTTTTCTTAACCATTGGTTTAAATGGTTTGCCAACCATTGCCGATGTGGGCCTAGCTGGGTTACTGGTGCTATTAGTGCCGTTTAAAATCATGCTGTTCTTTATATTATTGACCCGCTTTAAGTTGCGTTCTCGTACCTCGCTATTTGCCTCATTCAATCTAGGTAACTACAGTGAGTTTGGCTTGATTGTTGCTGCGGTAGCCGCATCAAAAGGCTGGTTACCTGCCGAGTGGTTAATCATTTTAGCAGTAGCCTTGAGCATCAGTTTCTTAATTGCTGCGCCCCTTAATGCGGCGGTCAACAAGTTCTATCAGCGCTACCATAAAACCTTTATCACCCTTGAAAAACACCCGCTACACCCTGAGGATAGACAAATTCCTGTGGGTAATCCGCGCTTTTTGATTTTAGGGATGGGCCGGATTGGCTCAGGTGCTTACGATGAGCTGCGCGCTAAATACTCAGGCGAAATACTGGGGATTGAACACAAGCAAGAACTGGTGGATTTTCATCGCTCTGAAGGCCGCAATGTGGTGCAAGGCGATGCTAGCGATACCGATTTTTGGGAAAAGCTTGAGCGGGCACCGGGGCTTGAATTGGTGCTATTAGCCATGCCACACCATATTGGTAATATGTTTGCGGTAGAGCAACTTAAAAAGCTCGATTACCAAGGTAAGATCAGCGCCATTGTGCAATATTCTGAAGATGCAGAGTCACTGAAAGAGCAAGGGGTTAACAGCGTTTATAACCTTTACGAAGCTGCAGGTGCTGGTTTTGTGGACAATGTTATTCATGAATTACTTGAGCCAAACACAGAGGAAGAATCAGAAGCGAGCGTTGATAAAGCCAGCGCAGCCACTGAAATCACCCCTAACTTGAGCAAGCCATAAGCGTAAATAGTTAGCGATATCCTCTATTCGCTATGCTAAACCGATAAGCGCCTTATTAACATTAAGGCGCTTTTTTATTGTTTAAAATGCGCTTTTATATCAATCAGCCAAGGTTAGCCAGCGTCGCTATTTGGGTGGTTATAAAGCCAGTTTATACCTCAAATTTGTTCTGCCAATAAAACAGTCAACGTAAACCCTTACATTAACATACCTCTTTAGTAGTACAAAGGCATTGAAATTACTGTTATTTCCACAAAACCGACTACTCTTAAGCTGCAAATTGTATCAATCGAGTTTTCAGTAGTTACAGCCACTGGCAAGTCGTGATATAAATCACATTATCAATTTAAAATTTAATACTTTTATACCGCTTAGGTAACTTCGTAACTCGACATTCTTTGGAACTGTAACTGTATGTCAAATCCTGCTCAAAAAGCCATGAAGTTGTTTGTACAAACATTTGGAACTACGGCTGACGACCTGTATCAAGCACCAGGTCGTGTCAATATTATTGGCGAACACACGGATTATAACGAAGGATTCGTTTTACCCGCTGCAATTAATTTTCACACTGTTATTGCGGTTAAACATCGTAGTGATAACACCTTTAGAGCCGTGACTGATGCCTTTGCTGGGCAAATCGAACAATGGCGTTTTGGTGAAGAAAACGCCATTGAAGATAAAGGCAGTTGGGGAAATTACCTAAAAGGCTTTACCGCCTCAATGGCTCAATCTGGGCTTAAAGCTAAAGGCATGGATATTGCCATTGTCGGCAATGTGCCACTGGGCGCAGGCATGTCGTCATCAGCAGCTCTTGAGGTGGCCTTTGGCACTGCCATTAGCTACGCCAGCCAACTGCATTTATCGCCATTAGCCATTGCACAAATTGCCCAACGTGGAGAGCACAGGTTCATAAAGTCAGAATCTGGCATTATGGATCAAACCATTAGCGCACTGGCGGTGGCCGATCACGCCTTATTGATTGACTGCTTAGAGTTAGACGGCCGCGCAATAGCGATTCCTGACAGCTTAAGTTTGCTGATTGTCGATCCTAGCATCGATCGCCAGCTGTTAATTGACCGCTTTGATGCCCGTAAACTGCAATGTCATCAGATTAATGAATTGCTTGGAGTTGAGTCACTAAGGGAAGTCAGCCTTGGCCAGCTAAACAGCGCGAAAGCTAGCTTAGGTGATGAACTTTATCATCGAGCTAAGCATGTACTAACTGAAAACCAACGCACTGTGAATGCCGCCCGCGCTCTAGAGCAACAAGATACTGCCCGTTTCGGCCAATTAATGGCCCAATCACAACAATCCATGCGCGATGATTTTGACATCAGCACCCCTGAGATTGATGCCTTAGTGAAAATAATTAAAGATATCATTGGCACCAAAGGCGGCGTAAGAATGAGTGATGGTTGCGTGGTAGCGCTTATTGATCATGAGCTAACCGATGCTGTGGTCAATGCCGTTGAGCAGCTATATCCACAACAAACATCCTTAGAACCAATTATCTATTTATGCTCTGCCAGTGGCGGCGCAGGCAGAATTGAATAAGCAATTCTATTGCTATAAGAGGCATTAATGTTACAAATCACCACACTTGAACCATGGCAAGATCCTCGCGGAGGATGGGTAGAACGTATTCGAGTCGACAACGGCAAGGTTGCTATTGAAGTGTTAAGTCTAGGGGGAATTATAAACGCCTTATGGACTGAAGATAACCAAGGCCAGCGAGATAACATCGTTTTAGGCTGTGATAGCGTCAGCGATTATTTAAACCAGCCGGCTTATTTAGGCGCCATTGCAGGGCGATACTCTAACCGCATTGCTAATGGTCAGTTGCAGTATCAAGGCAACCACTATCAGCTCGATATAAACCAAGCGACCAATTGCTTACACGGTGGCGCTGAAGGTTTTCATTTAAAGCATTGGCATATTCAAGCCCTTGAAGACGGGGTGAGATTAACCCTTGATAGCCCAGATGGTGATATGGGCTTTCCGGGTAATTGTACGGTGCAATTAGATTATCGCTTGGCTGACAATAGTTTACTCATTGAAATGCAAGCAAGTGTCGATAAGGCCTGCCCTATTAGCCTCACCCAGCACAGTTATTTTAATTTAGAAGGCGCTGATAGCTTAACTAATGCAGCGCATTTGATCCAAGTGGATGCCAAGCAATATTTGCCAATGAATGAAGTGGGTATTCCAACTTCAATTGCTGCGACCACTGGCAGCGATTTAGATTTAGCCCAAGCCACTGCATTTGCTGTGCAAACTCAGCGACCTGCTCTTGCTGCCACCAATGGTTTTGATCATTGTTATGTGCTTAACAATGCTGAGCAAGTCTGTCGATTTGGTTGTCTTTCAAGCCCTAAAACTGGCCGCACCATGACGATTTACACCAATCAACCTGGGGTGCAGCTGTATGGCGCTAACTTCCTTGAAGGCGTAAAAGGCTTTGACGGCCGTATTTACCAGTCTCACCAAGCGGTATGTATTGAACCACAAATGCTGCCAGACTCACCTAATCAAGCCGATTTACCCGGTAAGCCTTGGATAGAGCCAGGACAAGTTTATCGCCATGTGAGCCGTTACGAGTTTGGGGTGATTTAAGCCTAAGCGATTACTGTTGAGCGATTGATTTACTAATAAACAGCCAATAAAAATGGAGCTATGATTTATTATCATGCTCCATTTTTTGTCTTTAGCGCTTTATGCTAATCGTCACTGTCATCACTGATACCGAAGTCGGCATCAGCATCTTCAAATTCCATTTCACTGTCATCGACATCGATAATCTCATCCACCGCTGCAACTTTTTTGGCTTTTGAGGCTGGCGCAGAGTCTGGCACTGAAGATAATTCGATATGCGCTTCATGTTTTGCCATAAACTCAGCTCTAGCAGCAAGCCATGCTGCTTCATGCTCAGCTTTGGCGGCTGTTAACTGCTGGGGTTCCAGCTCATGCAGGTTAACCTTAACGATATCCTCTACGTACTCGCCAATCGTGTTACGACTAACATTAAATAAGTAGATTCGACCGGGAGACGCATCGGGGAGTCGGTTGTCATGGACGACAATTGAGGTGCCACGTGGAGTACGAAGCTCACCATACCAAACTTGTTTTTTTGCAGTGTTATACATATATGCTAATGCCCTTAAATCAACACATACCTAAAAAATGTGCATTTTAGCAGCACACAGTTTATTTACTAACCTCTACGCAACGCACATGATTATTGAGGATAATTAATCAAAAACTTATGAAAAAATCAATATATTATTAATGAAGTTTTTTATATTTTTGCCATTTTTTGCCAGTGCCATATCGCCATCGTCTTATGCTGCAAATCATCTGAGTTATGATTTTCCCAAGGTGTTATGCACCCAGTGTAATTTAGCGGCGCTGCAAGCTCTAATTTAGTTCAAATATGACAGCCTTCAAGTCAGCTATGATAAAAAGACTGTTTTGAATTTGATGCCTTACTATTGCCTAATTCTTGCTTAGGTCTTGTTTGTTTACATCTTACTTGTTTAGGTTTTGCTCATTTAGGTTTAGGCTTCGCCTAGCTGCAGAATAATCTTGCCTCTATGCTGACCTGACTCCATATATTGATGCGCTTTTACGACCTCATCAAACGGGAACACTTTATCAACCCGGATCTGCACTTGTTTAGCATCCAGTAATGGCCATAGCTGTGCTAATAATCCAGCGGCGATGTCAGCCTTAGCCTCGACACTTTGCGGCCTAAGCGTTGAGCCAGTCCATTGAATGCGTTTGGCCATAATGCTAAAAATATTCACTTCTGCTTTAGCGCCGCGCTGGGTTGCCACTGATACCATGCGGCCATCAAAAGCCAATACCTTTAAATTGCGGTTGATGAAATCACCACCCGCAATATCTAGCACCACATTGACCCCTTCAGCTTGTGTTGCTGCAAGGATAGGCTCAACAAAATCATCTTTATGGTAATTAACCGCCATACTCGCCCCTTGGTCGAGACAATATTGGCATTTTTCATCGCTACCTGAGGTAACAAACACTTTAGCGCCTAGGGCTTTGGCAACTTGTATGGCGGTGGTGCCAATACCGCCAGAGGCGCCGTGGATCAGCACTGTTTCACCGGCTTTAAGCTTGGCGCGATTAACCAAGTTTCCCCAAACCGTGAAACAGGTTTCCGGTAAGGCCGCCGCTTGTACAAAGCTGTAGCCTTTGGGGAGCGGTAAGCAATGTGAGGCGTAAGTGATCACTTGCTCTGCATAGCCACCGCCAGGCACTAAGGCACAGATCTTGTCGCCGATTTGCCATTGCGTGACATCTTTAGCCATTGCAATGACTTCCCCTGCCACTTCCAAGCCTAATATCGGGCTAGCACCTTTTGGCGGCGGATATGCGCCTTCTCGCTGCTTAATGTCTGGGCCATTAACCCCTGCAGCATGTACTTTTATGATCACTTGCCCAGCTTTAAGCCTAGGTAATGCTGAATGGTTAAAGCGCATCACTTCAGCTGCGCCCGTTTCATTGTAAATCACATGCTTTATGCTGTTTACGATCATTTGGCCCGTCCATATTATTTATTGCGTCACAAAAAAATTAACTTTTCGCTAGCAAACTGTCGTTTTAGGTTACTATATTTACTGAAAGTGGCTAGATTTAATTCAACTAACTGAATTTAAGCAAGCACTAGGTTTAATAGCGGAACATAGTGCGGTGAAAACTAGCTAAGTAAGGCTGCGCCATTAGCACTTATTCTATTGAGGCCAACACTACCGTGAAATATATTATCTCTCTACTACTACTGGTTTCTTCATCCCTTGCAGCCAAGCCTGTATTGATCGCATCGGATATTTGGTGCCCTTATATTTGCCAAGATCACACCGGTTATGTCACTGAACTGACTCGGCGCTCATTTGAAGTCATGGATCAACAGGTGCATTTTATTGCGGTACCTTTTAATCGCGCTTTAAAGGAAGTTAAAATTGGTAATATCGATGCCATTCTTGCAGTTACACCAACCCATATTGAACAATTTAATTTATATACCGACACACTGATTGTTGGTTATACCAGCACGGATTTTTATACTCGCGCAGACGCTTCATGGTCATTTCAGCAATTAGACAGTCTTGATGGTGCGCTAGTGGGGATTATCGGAGGTTATGACTACGGCGAGCAGCTCAATGATAAAATTAGCCGTTCAACCGACTTTTACGCCGCCACGGGAGAGCAACCCATGATGTTGAACATTAAGCGCCTCGTAAATGGCCGATTTGATGTGATACTGGGTAATAAAGTCGCTATTGAATATACTGCATACAAAAATGATGTAGCTAATCAAATCAAATACGCCGGTTCATATGGTGAGCCAACGCCTTTATATGTAGGCTTTAATCCTAATCAAAGCCGTATCGCAGATGTGTATGCTCAAGGTATTGCTAAATTAAAGCGCTCTGGTGAGTTTCAACAAATTTTAGATAAATACCAAATTAAAGCACCTGAAAATATGCCGCCATTAGGCCTTTAATGATTAAATTTAACCAAAGCCATTTAAACAACATACTTTATAAACCATATACTTAGACATTCACCAATAAGCATTCAGCTTATATTAGCCCGAGTCAATACCGGCCATGAGCCTCAATCATAGTCAGATAATCAATTCGCGATAACCGCGTTCAAGCTGTGCCTAACCTCCTATTTAACATTAAAAACTTTGATAATAGATTTTACTAATACTATATATTGACCTATGGTATTTAATTAGTATTTGCTGTTAATGCCAGCTTATTTTCCGCGTATCAATATTTATTAATTACCAACAGGCTCAAATCATGCAGCAGCTCAACACTGCTTTTTAAACAGCTAGCAATAAAGGAATATAATAATGTTTTGGATAATTATTGCTCTAATATGGTTTATCACCCTTGCAGGCTTGTTATTATTTAATTTTCAGGCTTCTGCTAATAGAAAAAAAGAAAGCTATACCAATGTGCTGTTTAATGCCAAAAGCGGGAATGTCGCTATTCAACACTGCTTTTATTTAGCTGATGCCCAGCAAACAGCTAAACGCATCATTGGGGCTGATAGCGATTTAGTCAAAAACCCACAAAGCAGAAAAGCGTTTGCTGACTACGTGCAGACAAACTTTCACATTGCAGATAACAATCAGCAATTATTGCAGCTTGAATACCTAAATTGTGAAATCAAAGGTGACTACCTATGGCTTTACCAACAAACCACGCTAGCAAAAAGCGTTATCGGCAACGATCCCAAGTCGGTGGGCTTTTACATCAAAATCGCCAATCAGTTAACATTGTGTCCCAGCCAATTGAGCAATATTAATGTTGAGCACAACAAACAAGTCAAAGTAATGCATATCAGCACCGATAACAAATGGCAACACTTAGCATTAGACACAGATGTCGCCTAAGTGGATCTGCTAGGCCTTATGCAGCACGCAACACTGACATATTAATCGCTGACAAAAGAGACTATATGGTCTCTTTTTTATTGGTAGAAAAGAAACTCTTTAGCCTTAAAAAAGTTTATAACCCTTAAAAAGTCCCTCTTTAATCCTCTCCTACTAGGATCTTTTTTAGACAAATTGATCTAGCTCAAAGATATTGTAACTTGTGTTAATTTAATGTTGCCTTACAACTATAAACAGGCAAACTGGAACTAGCTAAAAACAATAAATAAACCTTTTAGGCTAGCAAGTTAACACGCTGTTTGGCGGTTAGTATTTAGCAATCAAAGGAGAAGGAATGACAGGGTTAGTTAAGCTTTTACAATCCATGCTCGGCAGTTTTAAAGATCTTATTCCCATCATAGTCGTGGTGAGTTTCTTTGAAATATTTATCCTCCAACAAGCACCCGATAACTTATTTTCCATTCTTGTAGGCTTAGTATTTATTGTTCTTGGGCTAACCTTTTTTGTCTTTGGTTTAGAAATGGGCTTATTCCCCATTGGTGAATCATTGGCACACGCACTCGCCCGTAAAGGCAGTACCTTCTGGCTGGTGACCTTCTCCTTTTCATTAGGTTTTGGCACCACCTTAGCAGAACCCGCCTTAACCGCTGTCGCCGCTGAAGCAGCCCAAGTTGCAGCAGATGGTGGCGCCATCAAGGCCACTGAGGCTGCCATGGACAGCTATGCCATGGGACTGAGATTAACCGTAGCGGTGTCAGTAGGTTTAGCGATTTTATTAGGGGTTATTCGCATTGTAAAAGGCTGGCCAATTCATTATTTGATCATTGGCGGCTACATCATAGTGATGGTGCTCACCAGCTTTGCCCCTGAGAATATTATTGGTATCGCCTATGACTCTGGTGGCGTCACCACGTCAACCATTACTGTACCGCTGGTAACGGCTCTCGGCGTTGGCTTAGCCACTGTGATTAAAGGACGTAATCCCATGCTTGATGGCTTTGGGCTGATTGCCTTTGCCAGTTTAACCCCAGTTATTTTTGTACTGCTTTACGGGATGATCCTGTAATGACATTCCGCAACAGCCCTGTTTTAGCTGACGTTGTAATAAATCAAAGCTGCGCCTACAAGGAGTATTATGGAGTGGATTAACCAGCTATTGGCAACCTTACTGCTTACCATGCGTGATGTGGTGCCAATTGCGACAATTTTATTTGGCTTTCAACTGGGTGTACTCAAGCGTCCCATTGCCAATTGGAAAACCGTGGTCTTAGGTTTTGTGTATGTGATCTTAGGCTTAAGCTTTTTCCTGGTCGGCTTAGAGTTAGCGCTATTTCCCATTGGTGAAAACTTAGCGGATCAACTCACCTCCCCCAGTATTTTGCACCCTGATGGCTCCGCTGGACCGTTCATTTGGCAAGATTACCTGTGGGTTTATGTGTTTGCAGCTGCCATTGGCTTTAGTACCACCATTGCTGAGCCGTCATTAATTGCGGTGGCGATAAAAGCCAATGAAGTCTCTGGTGGCACCATTAGTATTCAAGGCTTGAGAATTTCTGTGGCCATTGGGGTCGCTTTTGGGATCTCACTAGGTTGTTTTCGTATTGTGGTTGGTGATCCTATTCACTACTACATCATGGCTGGCTATGTGGTAGTTGTAATTCAAACATTTTTCGCGCCGAAATCGATTATTCCTTTAGCTTATGATTCCGGCGGCGTCACCACTTCTACCGTGACTGTGCCCCTCGTGGCCGCACTCGGTTTAGGGCTTGCATCTAATGTTGAAGGCCGCAATCCCCTTATTGATGGTTTTGGCTTAATTGCCTTTGCTAGCTTATTTCCAATCATTGCCGTCATGAGCTACGCCCAAATCGTAGCCTTTGTTGACCAACGAAAATCCGCCAAGGAGTAACCCATGCGATTTAAATTAATTGTCGCTTTTGTTGATGATATTAGTACTGAAGCGGTACTGGATGCCGCCAGAGAAGCTGGTGCCACAGGTGCCACTGTAATTAACCATGCTCGCGGTGAAGGACTAACTAAAAAGAAAACCTTCATGGGGCTAGGCTTAGATGTACAACGGGACGTCATTTTATGGCTAGTTGAAGAGCATATGAGCCGACATATTTTAGAAACGATCTGTGAGGTGGGCGGCTTTAATACTCACCCAGGTCAAGGAATAGCAATTCAAATTGATGTTGAAGATGCCGTTGGTGTTGCTCACCAAGTTGCAAAACTCACTGATGATATAAAGGATCAAATATGAAACCATCAACGCCAATAAAAAACCGTGATATTTTGATGAATGATTACGCCATGATTGATGGCCTACTTACCGTCAGTGAAGCCATTAATATTGCGATGGCAAAAAACGTCACTATTTTAGTGATTAACAAACGCCATGAGCATGATGAATACGGCATATTGTTACTCAGTGATATTGCCAGAAAAGTATTAGCCACTGATAAGTCACCAGAGCGGGTTAATGTTTATGAAATCATGATAAAGCCTGTGATGTCAGTATGCCCAGATATGGATATTCGCTATACCGCCCGCTTATTTGATCAATTCCAGATCAACAAAGCTCCTGTCATTGAACAAGGCAATATTATTGGCTTTGTCACCTATAACAATATTGTCTTAAAAGGCATGGTTAACAATGCCAGTTGATCACTCAAGATCGTGACTCGTCACCTCTAAATAGCTATCGCAGCCAATAAAAAACCCAGCAAAAATGCTGGGTTCCTCATAATAATTCGTAAAATACGTGTTTAATTTAACACTTTTACATTTAACGTGATCTAGAATGGTTATGCTTACCTTGATGATAGATAGACCGAGAATTAAGGAGTAAAACGCATATATAACAACACCTTACAAACAATCAAAAAATAAAAAATGCCAAAACGTAATGATATCCGTAAATAATATGCTACCGAGCAGCGAAAACGTTACAAAATAGTGTCGCACACCAAGCACTTACAGGAGGTACTATGGATGACTCACCTAATTTGCTTTATACCTTCTAAAGCAAAAAGCATTGACTACTACCTCTCACTCACTGTCATCGATTGCTTGAGAAACAGGTACATCTAGCAGAGGTAACCAACACAGTTACTTGGTAACCTCATCCATCGCTATGCTTTTGTAGTCCAGTAATATAGATGAGGTGCGTAATCCCCTTCAACTCAAGGGCTTGTCACGTTTATTAGTTCAGGCTCGACCTGAATTAATACGGCTACCTTATAAAAGATACGTAGGCCCTTTCATTAACTAACCTTAATAAGGTAATCCAGTACCTAGCATTCCATTACCAAGCGCTCTAATGGTGTCTTCGACTCTGCTTTTATTACTGTAGCAAAAACGAGTCACATCAACGCTGTCTAGCTGGTTAAAGCTCTGGTGATACTTGTTTGATATGGTTTTAAACTCAGGTTTGGTGTACTTCTCAGAGTAGGTGCGGCTAATTGCTGCGAATAGCTGCTTGCTATGGTTAGTGTTATTAACACCAAAAAATCTAACATTACTCCCGCAAGATCCATCTTGTAGCACAAAGCGCATTATTGCCTTGTTTTCTGCAAGCCTATTCATTGTTTCTTTAGCAATCACTTGTCGTTTACGTTCTGCCTCAATTTCTCTCTGTCGCTTTTCTTCCTCACGTTTACGCTCACGCTCCAACCTTTGTTGTTTACGTTGCTCGATCTCGGCTTGACGCTTTTCTTCCGCCTTGCGATCAGCATCTTTCTTATCTGCTATTAGTTGTTCACGACTAGGGAATTCAACAACACGATCTGGAAATGCCTCACGCAATCTTGGCACTACATCAAAAGCTAATTCGTACTCAAGTGGGTAGATTTCCTTGAGTCTAGGGCAAGGATCAAATGGTATATCGCCTCTTTTTTTAGGATTATGAGCATACTGAATATATGCGTTGATCTTATAGTAAGCAGCGTTCACCTCGTGATGATCACCCTTAATTGGGTCGGCAAATATATAATCATCATTCTGTTCTAAGTGGCGATAAAAAACACCCTGTGCTCCTTTAAAATTACCTATAATAGTATCTGGATAATCACGCTCTGCGGTAACATGACATTCCTCAAGAATACCATAAATACTTCCAGCAGCTAACCTAGCGTTTTGGGCATGATAGGGATCAAAGAAGGATTTATTCAATCCTCCTGATCGCTCGTCAGGGAAGAAATCAGTAATATCAACTTCCTGCGAAATAGGCATATAAGAAGCGCAACCAGAGAGCGTTAACACCAAAGCTGATGCAATAACCTTCTTCATTTTTATTATTACTACCACCACTAAAAACCTCCTAAAACCTATCCAATTAAATTGTTGTATATGCTATCAAGTATCTGAGCTTTTACCTAGATTGCCATTCTCTTCCACCTCACACTCTGAGGCTGTAGTGTCACCTGTTAACTTATGAGGTGATAATATCACCTATAACTAGGTGGCCAAATTAACTATGCCACTGCAACAGCCTTAGATCCCGTGTTAGGAGTAAAGAAAAAATGGAAAAAGTAGTTGAATTTAGAAGAGCGCTAAATATTGTAAATTTATTATGTTGGGTTGTGATAGCAGTTGGTTTTATTGGGATGATTTACACGATGTTACAGATGAGCGGGGGTAGTGTTAGCAATCTGATGTTAGTTGGCAGTTGGGCATTAACAATATTTGTAGTGTGGTTGGTGAAAGTATTAGGTCTTGGAATCGGTTATTCTATATGTGCAATTGCTGAAAATACATATGAAGGTACATATATTGAAGAGCAACCGCATTCTTTCATAAAAACTTCGTCGGTAGACGAAGTTGAAACTAAGATAGTATCACTAGAGGCGGGGGTGCAATGTAGTGAAGATGGTTGCCGTGTTATATCTCACACTCTTTACGGCGGTGAGGCCAAATGTGCTTATCACAAACCAAGAGGTTAAGCATGTTCTGGTGATTGATGAAAGAGATTTACTATAACTTTTATTTTATCTCTTAGTAGAGAGTAGTAGTGTAACCCTCCCTTAAA
>NZ_JBFRKH010000051.1:0-26394 GCF_041469265.1 Shewanella sp. 10N.286.51.B2 | reverse complement strand
TTGAGTGGCTTTTTTGTTTTTATGGTGCCGGCACCAAGAGTCGAACTCGGGACCTACTGATTACAAGTCAGTTGCTCTACCAACTGAGCTATGCCGGCTTATCTTTTTAACGGTGAAAAACCATTAAATTAAATATGGTGCCCGAACCCGGAATCGAACCAGGGACACGAGGATTTTCAATCCTCTGCTCTACCGACTGAGCTATTCGGGCGACTAACTATCGTTAGCTTGAAACTTACAAGAAAAAACCACTCACTGAGTGGTTTCTCTGTATATGGTGCCGGCACCAAGAGTCGAACTCGGGACCTACTGATTACAAGTCAGTTGCTCTACCAACTGAGCTATGCCGGCTTATCTTTCTTAACAGTGATAACACTATTAAATTAAATATGGTGCCCGAACCCGGAATCGAACCAGGGACACGAGGATTTTCAATCCTCTGCTCTACCGACTGAGCTATTCGGGCAACTAACTAAGCGTTAGTTTACTACTTCAAACTGGGTGCTAACTTAATCGTTAGAGCCTGTGTCGTTTGGAGTGCGCACATAGTATAGCGATGGTTTTAATCCTGCAAGTGCTTTTTTAAATGATTTTAATCGTTCGGCTAGTAAATGGCCAAACTGAGCGATTTTTTACCTTTAATTGGTTTAAAGCCCAATGATAGTGGTTTTAGAGAGTTTAATCGATATCTCAAATTGAATGCTTATTTGAGTAAGACTGGCTGGGTTTAGTCAGGACTCAATTAGTTTTATTGTTCTATTTTATCGAATGATTTTGGCGATTTTTAGCGATATTCTTTTTGTTTTGTGTCGATATAATCATTCACATAGATTTTGACAAGGACAGCTTGATGTTAGCAAATACAAAAAATGGCTATGGTTTAGTGAGTATTAGTCTCCATTGGTTAAGTGCATTAACCGTTATTGGTTTATTCGGCTTAGGTTTTTGGATGGTTGATCTCACTTATTACAGTATTTGGTATAAAACCGCGCCGGATATTCACAAAAGTGTTGGCATTTTATTGTTACTGGCAACGCTAGTGCGATTAGTGTGGCGCTTAGGCTCTGCGAAACCTCATGCAAAGAATAATCACAAGGCTTGGGAGCAAACGGCGGCTAAGTGGGCTCATGGAATGCTTTATCTATTAATGTTGGCCATTATGGCGACAGGCTTTTTAATTTCAACGGCTGATGGCCGCGGAATTTGGGTATTTGATTGGTTTGAAGTGCCGTCACTGGGCAGCTTTATTAACAACCAAGCTGATATTGCTGGCTTAGTTCATCAATATGCAGCCTATACATTAATAGCCCTAGTGATTATTCATGCAGCAGGCGCGATAAAACACCAATTGATTGATAATGATGGCACTTTATCAAGAATGATAAAACCTGCCACAAAATAGTTTTAACACCTACAGCACTTGAATCGAGCCTGTAACTCGACGAGCTGAGAACGCTAATTATTAGCTAGTAACACTTATTAGTACTTGAACATATCAATAATATTGAATTTATAATAAAGGGAATGACCAATGAAAAAGCAACTTTTAGCCACAGTATTATCTAGCGTTATCGGCGCTGCAATGTTACTACCATCAGTCGCTAATGCGGCCGATTATAAGATAGATACTCAAGGTGCCCACGCATCAATTCAATTTAAAGTAAATCATTTAGGCTATAGCTTTGTAGCTGGTCGTTTTAATGATTTCAGTGGTGATTTTAGTTACGATGCGGCAAAAATTGCTGACACTAATTTGAATGTCACCATCAATACAACGAGTGTTGACTCAAACCATGCCGAGCGTGATAAACATTTACGCAGTGCTGACTTTTTAAATACTGGTGCGTTTCCTCAGGCGCAGTACACCTCGACTAGTGTTGAAGACCAAGGCAATGGCAAGATATTGGTTAACGGTAATTTGACCTTAAATGGGGTGACTAAGCCTGTGGCTATTGCCGCTGAATTTGTTGGTGAAGGCCAAGATCCTTGGGGTGGTTATCGTGCTGGCTTTATTGGTACCACAGAATTTGCCATGAAAGACTTCGGTTTTAAAATGGATTTAGGCCCAGCGTCTGCCAATGTTAGCCTAGATTTGGTTATTGAAGGGATTAAGCAATAACGTCTATTGAACAGGTTTACTAAAAACAACAAAGCCGTCAATGATATTAGTCATTGGCGGCTTTTTATGATGATTATTGTGCCGCTTTTAGAATAATACTGCCAAAAACATCAGCGTGTTTATAGCCGCGATTCATGTCGCCATTTAACGGCTTTATCGGGTGGGAGCCAATAAAGTTCTCTCTTTGTTTGGAGCCATCATTATCACAATAGGCCAGCATAAAACCCATTTGTTTGTTGGCTTGTAAGCTAACGGCTGCAACCTGCTGCTTATCAAAAGCGCTTAAGCTGTCATTGTAACTGTCAGGGAATACCGTTATCGCCATTTCCCAATAGATTTTTTGAGGGTTAACAGGGTCTCTCGACCATGCTGTGGTGATATGATCATTAAAGGTGGCGGCCTTTTTTTGCGTGGTAAAATCAGCCACTTGTTTATCTAATGCCACATGATAGGCAAAAGCATTATGGCTATATTGATGCTCGCCACCTGAGCCATCTTCATCAATAAACACCTCTACGGTGTCATCATCCCAATACCGCACTGTGGGATCTGCGGTTTGATCAAATAGCACATCATCAATCACTTCAGTCAGTAGATAGAGCTTATCTTCACGCCAAAGCAGTTTATATTGGCCACTAAAATCATCGGCAGTTATAGCATCGCCGATGATCATTTGATCAATAGGTTGCCACTTAGCTTGTTGCCAATCAGATTCATCAGCAATGCCATCAAGGGTAATGGCTTTGTTAGCGTAGTTAACTTCAATAGGGGCATGCACATATTCGGCAGATGTTTTGTTTGTGCTTGGAGCCGTATCAGCATTTGCCATTGAAGCAATTGCGGTGGAATTTAATGCCAACAGGCAGGGCAGTATTAGGCCTTTAAGTGAGGCGTTGGCCTTATGTTTATGGCTCGCTTTATTAGTTGGTTTTTCAGTGCAGTCCATTGTCCAGTAAACTCCTAATGTTTAAGTCTTAAAGTCAGTATCTTATAGAATCATTTATTATTGGGCATATTCACACGCTTTGACATTAGTCGAAAGCGTTATCTTAATCAGTAGCTAGGATACTGATTTTTCAACTTGCGTTATTCAGCCAGCAACACGCTGATGCTATAGCTTGTATTAGTGCTGATAGCTAAAATATGCTCACCTGCAGCATTAGTCTGTAAGCTTTTACCGTTAACTAAAACCTGCTGGGATATGATGTCTGCTCGCCTTTGTATTGATACATCCACAGTTGCGCCGCGAAAACGCCTACTTACCTTTAGGCTAGGCCAGTGCTTTGGTAGTTGCGGTTTAATTTTTAAGCCGTCGCTGCAGCCTTTTAGGCCACAAAGTTGCTCGATGATAATTCGGTAAATCCAAGCGACGGTTCCAGTATTAAATAACTGGCTCGATTTACCCGCATCATCAGGATATTGAAAATAAGCCCCGCGGTAATAGTTGGGAATAAACACGGGTAATTGACCACGGGTGAGCTCATTTTGCACATCTTCAGCAGTTATCATGGTTTGTAATAGTTCAAATGCTTGCTCTGTTTCGCCTTGTTCAAATAGGGCGTATATATAAAATGCCCCAGCATGATTATAAACTGAACCATTTTCAGCGGTGCCAGGAAACTTTTGGGTTAATCTGCCCACTTGCTCATCCATTTGGGTATAAGCGGGAGCTAGCATCATCATCCCAAAAGGTGTTTGTAATTGCTGCTTGATTTGCGGCTGCATCAGTGACCAGCGCTGATCATTAACTGCGCCAGACAACATGGCAAAAGTTTGCGGGTTAAGATAAATGCGGCCTTGATGATTATCGCTTACACCAAAACAGTGACCTGCATCGGTAATACCGCGGGCAAACCATTCACCATCCCAGCAATGTTCAATCACTGCATCATTCAATTGCGTTGCAAGTTGGCTAAATTTTGATGCTTTATTGTCACAGGCCATTTGCTGGCAAACTTTTGCCCACAGTGTCATGCTGTAAGCACTTGCTAACGTCAACCAGCTTGAAACCCCCAAGCCTTTATAGCCCACCATGTTCATCGGATCGCACCAATCGCCTTGGTTGATAAAGTTAAGGCCGCGGTTATCACGTTGAGAGTATAAGAACTCCAGCGCTAAACAAACGTGTTCCATCACCGAACGGTTTTCTTCACTGTCAGCAAAACTAATGCTTTGATTTAAGAAATCAAAGTCGGCGGTTTCATTTAAATATGCCTCAATACAAATCACTAGCCAGACACAATGATCCGTGTGGGGGATTTGATTGATGTATTTAAGCTCAGATTCAGGGTGCAATAAAATGCCATCCGGCATTTCACCATTGCGATGTTGTTGGGCGAGGGCGACTTCGAAGGCGGCTTTGGCCTTGTTAGGGTTGATATAAATCATCCCCATAGCGTCTTGAAGGTAGTTTCTGGTTTGTGGATCGGTACTTAATCGATTGACATCGCCATGGTAAAAAACCTGTCTAGGTAGCCAATGATTGATGAAGTTATCAAGCTTAGGGGTTGAGGATAAAAGGCTTAAACAGCCATTTTCTCTACTGAGATACGCTTTGTATTTATTTTGAGCTTGAGTAAATTGTGCTGTTGAACTCAAATAGCGCTGTTTTAACTCACTGGCTTCGTGAGCATCTTTTACCGGCGCAAAAACAAACTTTAATGCCACTGCTGGCTTGGTGTTATTGCTAGCGTCATCATAAGCGGCAAGCTTACGATTAAATTGCATTATCGCTGCAGGAGTTTGGTAATGAGCGGGCATGTTTTCTAAGCGGTTATTACTGATAGCCGTTGGGTTATGTAAACCGCCTTCGCCTTCAAAAACACTTTGACGGGTTTCGTAACTATCAGGGGTTGTGTCAGTTAGAAATACTGTGGTGTCTTTAAAGTCTTGTTGAACAAAGTATTGATCGACTTTTTGATAGGGGGTGATTGAGTGACATAAAATTGCATTAAGTGAACGATCAAATTTTGCAGATTGATTCATCCACGACATATAGCCCACAGGAAAGTAGCTATAAACGCTGATATCTCGCGCCGTTTGACTTAGGTTATCAATGGATAACTGCCATAGCTCTGCGGTATCTTCAGTGGCTAAGGTTAAGCTTAGTTTGCAGTGTAGGTTGAGGTGCTTAACTTGCCAACTGACTTGATGCTGGCTAACGATAAACTCAAATGATGCCAATGATTGCCTTACTGGCTCATAGGGCAATGAGAATAGCTCGTTAGTGAGGTTATCTTTTATATAAAAAAATCGACCAGGATGATGGCTAAAATAGGCATGTTCTGGCTGCATAAAGGTTTTGGCCTCTAATGCTGGCCCATGGGCATATTTAGCAGGTTCTGGCTGCATAAATTGCGCAGTCGCAAAACCCCGACAATTCATTTGAATCATCATGTTTTTATTCCATAAAAAACCACAGGCTTTTGGCATAATGGTTGGACTATGCAAGCTGACGTTGCCATTTTTATGATGGTAAGTAATCACTATTTAAACTCCTTAACTACTCGCTTGCAGGCTCTGATTTATCAATAGCTTGATAAAGCGACTGGTTAATTTGGCGCATTTTTTGTTCATCTAAGCTGTAGTGTTTAACAACCCAAACCGCTAATAAGGCAAAGCCTGCAGGGATGATGGTATTGAGCAGTAAAATCCCCATTAACGAGTCGGGTGATTGCTGCTGATTTGCCACATAACCCATGGATGACAGCATCCAACCGATCATCGCGCCTGCAAAAGCGCCGCCTAATTTTTGCGAAAAGGCTGCTGCTGAAAAAATCATTGCGGTGGCGCGGCGGCCATTTTTATATTGTGAGTAATCAGCAGTATCGGCATACATAGAAAACACCAACGGCGATTTAGG
Organism: Shewanella sp. 10N.286.51.B2; assembly: GCF_041469265.1. Taxonomy (NCBI): domain Bacteria; kingdom Pseudomonadati; phylum Pseudomonadota; class Gammaproteobacteria; order Alteromonadales; family Shewanellaceae; genus Shewanella; species Shewanella sp. 10N.286.51.B2. The sequence goes on along the minus strand of NZ_JBFRKH010000051.1, from coordinate 20,413 downwards.
CCCTAAGCAAAATCCAATTAAGGCCTGCAATACAAACATCAAGGTAAGGTTGTGAGCAGGAATAAAGTAAAAGGCTGCTGACAATATGGCGACAGAAGTCATCAAACCTATCAATAAGCTGCGTTTATCAAAGTATTTGGTTAACAGTGGGGTTGAGGCGGCGCCTAGGGCAAGTGAGATCATATAAACCGCGGTAAAGGTGCCTATAAGATCTTCTCGGTTTACATAGTATTTAAAGTAAAAGGTGCCGGTACTGGCGCGTAAAGTAATGGTAAACATGATGATTAACGCTAAAGAGAATAAAATCAGCCATGGCTTGTTGTTGGTTAAATCGATGATGTCTTGTTTGATTGAGGTTTGTTGATTCGCTGGTGGCGCTATGCGCTCTTTAGTTGCAAAAAAAGTAAGGCAAAACAGCACCGCTGAAATAAGTCCATAACAGGCCATGGTCAGTTGCCAGCCTAATGCCTCATTACCTGCGCCAAGATAAGTAACTAATTCAGGCGTCATATAAGCAACTAAAGTACCGCCAGAAAAAGCACCGATAAATCTAAAACTGGTTAATGTGGTTCTTTCCTGACTATTACTGGTGACCACACCTAATAGCGCGCCGTAGGGCACGTTAATAAAGGTGTACGCCAGCATCATAAAAATGTAAGTGCCATAAGCCCAAATCAATTTACCATCATCACCTAAATCGGGCACTGTGAAGGTGAGTACTCCAGCTGCAGCAATGGGAATAATGCCTAATATGAGATAAGGGCGAAATTTGCCAAAGCGGGTGTTAGTTCTATCTGCGAGGGCGCCCATTAATGGGTCTGATACCGCATCGATTATGCGAGTCACTAACATCATGGTGCCAACAGCTGCAGCTGATATACCAAATACATCTGTGTAGAAAATAAATAAGAACACATCAAAAACACGCCAATAAAAGTTAGATGCCACATCCCCAAGGGCGTAACCGACTTTTTCTTTAAAGGATAACTTATCGAATGTGACTGATGTGTTTTTTACGCTGGTTGCTGATTGTTCCATAATCGTTTTTATACCTTGATTGTTGCAATCTAACTTGAAGGTATTACTTACAACTAACCCATTATTCGCTTGTATTTACAACATCTTCGCTGGGTTGATACCTGATAAAGTGTAAGGCTTTAATATTTAGTACGCCTAAATCAGACCTAAGTGTAAGCGCTTACATTGCGATTTTAATGTAAATTATTAATCATTTTTTGACCAGTATTAATTTAAATAAACTGAATATGATTTTTTGAAAAGAGGCGGGTAGAAGCGTTTTATTGATCTGGGATAAAGAGGCTAAGGTATTCAGCCCTTTTCCATCAAAGGGCTGAATAACATTTACTAAATAATTCTTATTGGATAATTGTTACTGGGTAACTGTTATTGAATAAGAAGCGACTCACTATTTAAGCATCTCGTTTACTCGTATAACCTGAGCGCGGTAACCCGTTGCAAACATATCGTGACTATTAATATTAATGCGCACAGCGGGCTTGGTTTCGCCATAGCGATGCTCAACTAAAATAGACTTAACTTTACCCGTGGTGTCATCCATTTTTATATTGCCATAACCGCCACCTAATCCAAATAAACCGGCAGAGGCAAAGTAGCTCATCATGCTGTCTTTATCTTGCTGATATTTAACGATAGATGTTACTGGCGAGTAGCCTTGATAACCCAACTCGTCTTTACCGTATTGCCATACTTGGGTAACGGTTTTATTGGCCTCATCAATTTTGTATTCAACCGCGCGGGAATATTTTTCACTGGCAAACATCGGCTGACCTAGCTGACGTCCATCGCCATTATCAAATACCGTTAAAGTGCCCTTTTCAGGAACAAGATAAGCGGTATGGGAGGTGTATGAGAAGTCAAAATCACTGCCTCGGCAACGACCCTTTTCATTACAGCTAAGTTTGTTACCTGTAGCATCAACTGGCGAGAGTAGCTTATCTTGGAACTTGTCACTCCAGCCTTTTTCAGGGCCTAATATCCATTTAACTTGTTTATCGCGGCCAATTTTGATTACCGCAGATTGATGACGTGAGCTAATGATGATGCTGTCATCTTTAGGGTCATAATCTATTGAATTGACATGGGCCCAGTTACGGCCTGTTTCCACTCCGTGAATATCACCATAAGGGGCATTCTTTAAATCGTCTAAGGTGGTTTGATGGCCAGCTTGATCAATATTGATATTTAAACAAACTGCACCGGCATCAAGGGATAATAATGCCGCATCACGCAGTGGGTCTAAAATAGTGTTTAAATCCCAGTAATCCACTAACTTACCTGTGTTATCAACCTCAATGATTTGATCGCGTATGGTGTTGACTAACATGCCATCAGCGCGGCGATAATCTTTGGCGGCGGCGCGAATAAAGATATTGCCGTTGGCAGCTTCAATCCCTTCGTGTGATGCATCGATAAAATTTCCCGGTAAATTGTGCTCTGAAATCATTCTTCCCATTAATGACATTTTTTTCCAGCCTTGGCCCTGTACCCACACCATGTTGCCGTCTTTAGTGACGTTCATGCCCATGGCGTAACCTGCGCTGTCATAATTTTTTGAGTTATGGGTGGTGTAAGGATTCAGATACCAACGAATATCACCGGCGGTATCGATAATGAAAAATCCTGGTTTCCCATCCCAAGAAAACGCCCCAGGTGCATCAGGGTTATTGTGGGATAACTGACCCGACTTTCCGTCTGGATTGGTCCAGTTTACAAAATAAAGGCGGTCTTTAAAGTCAGCGTCAACATGTTCTACTTCGACGATGGGCGCTTTAGCCCACTGGCTTTCTGAAAAGCCCATATCAATGTCTGGGGTTAGCATTTGATACTCGTGGCTGCGCTGCTTGCCGTTTTCAGTCCATTTAATTGTAAAGGTGTTCATAAAGGCAGGGTAGAGACCAAAAATGGGTACGCCACCTTCATCCATTACCCGCATATCATCAACTTGATAGTTTATGCTGACACCAGTTTCACCTTTGGCATGTATGGTGACATCCACATTGGAAATTTTATGGCCATTAAGAGTCACTAAAGCCGTTAGTGGGGCATTTTCATAGGGATTATGAATGATATAACCCAATGGCGCATCTGCCACTGGCATTGGCTTCATCCCCATGGGGTCTGCATTAACATTATTGATTGAATAAAGCAGTGACAAGGTCAATGCTGTATAAAGTATTGGCTTTAGCATGGGCACACTCTGAAATTAGTTATAGCGGCAGTATACCTTGGTATAATCGATAATAATGCAGTGTAACTAACAGAAAGTGTTATAATTTTTTACTTTTGATTAATAGCTCACGAAATAAGATTTTTAACTAAATTTAGGGAACTTTTGTGAATAGGCTGTGGAGTAACAACTATTTAAAAGCTATGGGAAGTTAATTACAATTGTCTCAAAAGTGATTGGTAATTGATGCGAATAAAAAAGCCTACTTTATATCAACACGCCGTTAGCGGTTTTAAAGTAGGCTCTTAAGCTATTCAGCTAGCTAAGGGGTTAGCTATTTAGTTACTCGTCTTCACTTGGAGGTACATAACCTTCAACGGCAACATCTTTGCCTTCAAATAAAAAGCTAACCATATTCTCTTCAAGTAGTTTACGGTCATCAACATTCATCATGTTAAGTTTGTTTTCATTGATTAGCATGGTTTGTTTTTTCTGCCAAAGTGCCCACGCTTCTTTACTGATTGAATCAAAGATACGCTTGCCTAGATCGCCAGGGTAAAGTTGAAAATCTAAACCTGGAGCTTCTTTCTTTAAATATACGCAATTAACATTACGAGCCATGATTATTCCTTAAAGGGATTCCTTGACGGGATCTACTGCTAAAAGAGCGGCTAAGTTAGATAAAATCCGCTCAGTTGCTGCGGCTAATCCAACTTTCGCAGGATGATGTATGTTATACCAGAGTGTCTGATTTTGTTCCATTACACTTGAGTCAATTTGAGGCGATTGTTGATTTTCGCCGAGATTAACTAAGATAGGCTGAATATCTAAATGAAAATGACTAAAAGTATGTCTAAATCCTGCAAGCCATTGTGATTGTTCATTATTGTTGTTTTTTGTTGCGGCATATTCATTGCTGCTGTGATTAAACCCATTAGCACTGATATGTGCAAGCAGCGCCGCCTCAGTATCAAATTGAGGAAAACACCATAAGCCGCCCCAAATGCCTGCTGGTGGTCTTTTATTGAGAATGACTTCACCATCTTTATGCAGTACTAGCATCCATGCAGATTTTACAGGAATGGTTTTTTTAGGCTTTTTACCGGGGAATTCTGTCTGTCGGCCAGCAAGTTGCGCTTTACAATCAATTGCAACAGGGCATTGAGCACAATTGGGTTTACTGCGAGTGCAAACCGCAGAGCCAATATCCATCATGGCTTGGTTAAATTTAACCACATCTTTTTGCGGGGTTAACTTATCCGTTAAGTGCCATAATTGTTGTTCAACTGCTTTTTGACCTGGCCAACCTTCAATTGCGCCGTGACGGGCAAGTACCCGTTTAACGTTTCCATCTAATATTGAATGATGCTGACCAAGGGACAATGACAAAATGGCCCCAGCAGTCGAGCGGCCAATACCCGGTAAGGCTATGACTTCATCTAGCGCTTCAGGAAACTTGCCTGCATGTTGCTCACAAACTGTTTTAGCCGCTTTATGCAGATTACGGGCGCGGGCATAATAGCCTAACCCCGTCCAATGATGCAGTACATCATCTTCGCTGGCATTGGCAAGGGCTTTAATGTCGGGAAAGCTTTGCATGAATTTTTCATAGTAGGGGATAACAGTGGCAACTTGAGTTTGTTGCAGCATGATCTCTGAAATCCACACTCTATATGGGGTTTTATTGATTTGCCACGGTAAGGTCTTGCGTCCGTGTAAATCGTACCAAGCGGTGATCCGCTCAGAAAAGGAGTTAACTTTTTTCATCAGCGCAGTGTATATGGAGAATATTCTATAAACAAGGGAGCCTGTTAACTGATAAATACTTTAGTCATGGTGATTTTAAGATATACTTAGCCACTATTATTGGAACAAAGATGAAACTTTGAATAGTCGGCAATTTAAACGCTATTCAAATGATGAGGCATACATGAGCGACGTTACCACCGCTGAATTTAACGAAGATGGCAAATATATTCGTAAAATCAGAAGTTTTGTATTAAGAGAAGGCCGTTTAACCAAAGGCCAAGCAAACGCAATTGAAGCACATTGGCCTGCAATGGGTTTAGATTACACACCAGAAGCGATTAATTTAGCTGAAGTGTTTAAGCGTGATGCTGATACCGTATTAGAAATTGGTTTTGGTATGGGTGCATCTTTAGTTGAAATGGCTAAAGCGGCTCCTGAGTTAAACTACATTGGTATCGAAGTACATAAACCAGGTGTTGGCGCATGTTTAGTTGATGCCGGTGAAGCTGAAATTACTAATTTACGTGTTTATCATCATGACGCGATGGAAGTGCTTGAAAACAGCATTGCTGATGGCTCACTTGCCCGAGTACAATTATTTTTCCCAGATCCTTGGCACAAAAAACGTCATCACAAACGCCGTATTGTGCAAGCTGAATTTGCGCAATTAATTCGTCGTAAGCTTAAGATTGGCGGTGTTTTCCATATGGCAACAGATTGGGAAAACTACAGCGAGCACATGTTAGAAGTGATGTCTGTGGCTGAAGGTTATAAAAACCAATCAGCAACCAATACTGTAGTTGAACGTCCAGATCATCGCCCGCTAACTAAGTTCGAAGCCCGCGGCCATCGTTTAGGTCATGGCGTTTGGGACATAATGTTCGAACGTATTGCATAATTATAATAAAATATTGTTAAAATAAGCTATTTAATCAACTAACTAGGAAATAACCATGGCTAAGACCCGAACTCGCCGTTTACGTAAGAAACTACGCGTTGATGAATTCCAAGAATTTGGTTTTGATATCAACTGGACTTTTGATGAGTCAATTTCTGAAGCAGATATTGATAAAGCTGTTGATGAGTTCATTGAACAAGTCATTGAACCTCGTAAGCTAGGTTTCCATGGCGGCGGTCATAAAATGTGGGAAGGCATTATTGCAACACAAGAGATCGGTAAATGTACCGAAGAAGATGTTGCTGCTGTTAAAGCCTTCTGGGAAGCGAAAAAAGTGCCACAACTTGAAGTTAGTGCACTGTACGACATCTGGTGGGGCTAATATAGCTAATGCCTGAGCAAATATTGCTTGATGAAGTGGTCGACAAGGTTCGGCCACTTATTGGTTTAGGGAAAGTCGCAGATTATATTCCTGCATTGGCTGACGTAGATCCAAACAAAATAGCAATAGCAGTCACTGGCGCAGATGGTCACACCATTGGCGCTGGGGATTATCTTGAGCCGTTTTCCATTCAATCTATCTCCAAAGTATTCAGCCTTACTTTAGCGCTAAGTTTGTACTCCGAAGATGAACTTTGGAGCAGGGTAGGTAAAGAGCCTTCAGGTCAGTCGTTTAACTCATTGGTTCAAGTTGAGCTTGAACGAGGCATTCCAAGAAATCCATTTATTAATGCTGGTGCATTAGTGATAGCAGATTTAATTCAAGCGCGCCTTGGTGCACCTAAACATCACTTGCTTGAAGTTGTTAGAAACCTGAGCGAAAACTCTCACGTACTTTTTGATAAAGTGGTGGCTAATTCAGAATTTCAGTTTAGTGCCCGTAATGCCTCTATTGCCTATTTAATGAAGTCATTTGGTAATTTTAACGGCGATGTTGATACAGTATTAAAGAGCTATTTTCATTACTGCTCATTAAAAATGAATTGCGCTGACTTATCAAAAGCGATGTTTTATCTCGCCAATCGAGGTAAAAGCCTAGCAGGGGATCAAATCGTTACCCCAGTACAAACCAGACAGCTAAATGCACTGCTTGCTACCTCAGGTTTATATGATGGCGCAGGTGAGTTTGCTTATCGGGTTGGTATGCCAGGTAAAAGTGGTGTTGGCGGCGGCATTATTGCGGTGATCCCTGGGGACATGTCTATTTGCGTATGGTCGCCTGAACTTGATCAAAATGGCAACTCACTGGCAGGCACTCGCATGCTTGAGCATTTATCACAATCATTAGGTCGCTCAATTTTTTAAACTCGCTTATGTTGCTGGGCAAGTTTTTTATGCCCATTTTCAAATGTTAAGCTTGAAATCATCCATTGTCTTTTTAGTATCCTCATCCACGAGTTTGAAAATCATCTATTCTTAAATCTACCCATATAATAGCGATGATGAAAATTACCAACATTTGGCTTATTTCACACATAGTTAATATAAATCCAAATCTAAAAGCTAAACCTATTAGTTATTATCTGCTTTAAGTTATTGATAAAAAGCTTATTTATGTTTTTGGCACAGCCTGTGCAATAACTTGGTATCAGTCTAATTAACATTGAAACTAGATATCAAAACGTTGGCAGTAGCTTAGTGAGCAGTTTAGCCACTCGCCCCATTGATTATCTACATAACGATTAACAGCAAGGATAGAGCTAATGAATACCCAAGGTTTATTTAAAAGTATTGCACTAACTGGTTTGATTTTTACCGCAGGGGCTATGACGCCTGCGGTGGCCAAAATGTCCCTTGAAGATAATCAATGCAACGTGACCTTAAACTATGATGTTACCGTTGAGCCACAAAAATTATCCTTTAGCGAAAAAGGCGCTGAGGTTTACCGAGTCGAACTTGGAAAGTTATATATTGATGGCAACCAAGTTGCACTAAATGATAAGCAAGCAGCTTTGTTAGCTGATTATTCTGAGCAAGTATCTAAACAGATCCCAGAGGTAATTGATTTAGTTGATGATGCTGTTATTTTGGCAACAGATGCAGTGAGCATGGCATTAACCCCTATTTTTGGCGATGCCACCGCGGCTAAATTGGATGAGCTTTTAGCTGGAATTCAAAGCCGTGTTGACCAAGCAGCATATCAACAAGGGGATAAGTTTTATCTTGGCGCGACAGAGTCTTCGTTAGAAGAAGCATTTAATGAAGAGTTTGAACAAGAAATGGAGCAAATGATTAAAAACTCCATGGGCAGTTTTATGATGGCGCTAGGGGCTGAAATGATGTCTTCAGAAGGCGGAAGCTTTGATGAAAAAATGACTGCCTTTTCAAGCAAAATGGAAAGAATCGGTGAAGATGTTGAATTGCAGATTTCTGAGCAATCAGAGGCCATAGAAGCTAAAGCCAAAAAAGTCTGCGGTAACTTTGAGCAGTTAATGGTGCTTGAAAGTGAATTACGTCAATCCATCCCACAGCTATCTTCTTATGAATTAGCGACATTCTCAGATACTGAGTAGCGGTAACCTTGTAAGTTCTAGCATTGTCAAAATGCACCTGACCTTCCCCTGTACCTTGTGCAGGGGCTTTTTGGTTAAACCATTCCTGCTTAAATTACCAATCAAAAACTTCGCCCGCCAATCAAGCTCTAGTTAACTATCTGTTATTTGCGCTACTTTGTAGCGAGATATGCTAGCCGAGCTAGTCGTTTTTTGTCTAATTGCCACCGTTCAATTTGAGAAAATGTCATTAATATTACAGTTTATCGTAGATTTGTTCTGATAAAAAAATTGTATATTATAAATATAGAGCCATTTATACAATTTTTGGTATACTCCTAAAACTATAAAACTGTATGGCGTTAACCAATTAACTTGTTGTTTTAGTTTTGGTTGGCTATTCATGATAATGGACTATCGAAATTTAATTTCTTTTTGGGTGAGTGGCGCAACGTTTAAAGAACCATATAAAGTAGGTGGCGTTTATGCAGCATTGTCTGTAATAAGCGACATTACTTGGAACTCAAAAAATATTTTTAATGTCGTAAACAGCTTAAGGCGACTCCAATGTTAGAACTATTAGAACCTATTGCTATTTTTACTCATGTTGCTAGAGCCGGGAGCTTCAGTGCCGCTGCCAGAAGGTTGAGTATATCTAAGTCCAAAGTAAGTACTCAGGTTGCTGATCTTGAACATAAACTTGGGGTTCAACTCATCCAACGTACTACACGTAGTTTAAGTTTAACTGAAGCGGGTAACTTGCTTTACATACAAGGTGAGGAGTTATTACGTGATGCAGAGCAGGCCGTTGCTAGTGTGCATAATCTAAATGATGCCACCCGTGGTGTACTTAAAGTCGGTATTTCTCAGTCTTTTGGTACCATGCATATTATTCCTGCATTACCTGAGTTTATGGCACGACATCCAGAGCTTGAGCTACAAGTTAGCTTACTGGATCATAAAGTCGATGTGGTTAGTGAAGGTTTAGATTTACTTTTGACTATGTCTGAGCAGCTACCATTAGGTATGGTTGCAAGACCATTAATGAAGTGTCAGTTCTTATTAGTGGCATCGCCAGAATATATTGCCCAACATGGCAATATTTCTCGACCTGAACAACTTGTTGATCATAACTGTCTAGTCTACCAAGGTGAGTGGCATGAGCACAGCATGTGGCAGTTTAAGAAAGCTGATGATTACTGTGAAATTGGTGTTTCTGGTAACTTCCGGGTTGATAATGCACCAGCATTAAAATCGGCCGCGGTTAGCGGTTTAGGTATTGCCTACCTAGCAAGTTATTTACTTGAAGATGAAATCGAACAAGGTACATTAGTGCCGTTATTACCTGATTGGCAATTGACCAACAACTTACCGCTACAGGCTGTTTACCCAAGACGTAAGCACCTTGCCCCTAAAGTAAGTGCATTTATTGAATTTATTAAAGGTCATATTGGTACTACACCTTATTGGGATGGTAAGTTTGATCATTTATACAAATTACGTAAATAGCCATTCAATGGGGTTTCTAAGTCAGTAACTAAAACTGGAAACATTGTTCGAATTTTAAAACAAAGTTGCAACTTAAGTTGCGGCTTTTTTATTTGCACAATAAAAACAATAACTTGATTGTCTTGTGCTTGAAAAACGCTCAGGTTGTTTCTGTGCTGAGTTATTAATGGAGTATAAAAAGCTGCTTGAACTCTGTTCTTAAATCAATACAATAGATTTCAGTTGATTCGGAATGATTTGAGTCACGCATCTTGTTGAGAAATGACCCCTTTTCAGCTTTTTGTGCAAATCAGCAACTTCGCAAGTTTTGAATCACTGCTGGCAGAGGTTTTAAAATCAGAACAATGCCGGCTTTGAAACCATCATCCTAGTTTTAATTGGTTTACCCCAGACATTGTGCTGGGGTTATTTTTTCTGCCCTATAATATCCGCTTAATTTGTTTACTCTCTCGCCTTTGTACTTTTGTTCTCTTTTAAGCTGCCAATTGAATATATTTGTCGGGTATAGCATTTGTTAATGCACTCGTTATTGAACTTGTTATTGCCTTGGTAATTTATAGAGTGGCGCTCATTACTTAGATTTCATTACTTAGGCTTTAGTACGAGCCAAAAAGAAGGCCACTAAAAAGTGGCCTTAGATAACTTAATCGATTGGTTGATTAACCGCGATTTGAGTCTGCTGATTGGCTTAATAGCTCAGGTTTATTGGTTTGATTAATCCAATTGTCCACTTCAGCTTCTAATACATCTAATGGTACAGGGCCATTTTGCAGTACTAGGGTATGGAACTGACGAATATCAAACTTGTCACCTAATTTAAGCTTGGCGTTTTCACGTAGCTCTAACACTTTAATCATACCGACTTTATAGGCAGTAGCTTGGCCAGGCATCACCACGTGGCGTTCTACCATTTTAATGGCATCAGACTTAGCATTTGGGGTGTTGTCTACGTAGTATTGGATACCTTGCTCACGAGTCCATTGTTGAGTGTGGATCCCTGTGTCTACAACCAGACGACAAGCACGCCATAGCTCCATCGCTAAGCGGCCAAAGTCAGAGTAGGGATCAGCATACAAGCCCATTTCTTTAGGGAAGTATTCAGTATAAAGACCCCAGCCTTCAATATAGGCAGTATAGCCACCGAATTTTCTAAATTTAGGAATACCTTCCAGCTCTTGGGCAATGGCAATTTGCATGTGATGCCCAGGGATCCCCTCATGATAAGCCAAGGCTTCCATTTGGTAAGTGGGCATTGCTTTCATGTCATACAAGTTGGCGTAGTAAGTACCAGGGCGTGAACCATCGGGTGCGGGTTGATCATAGAATGCTTTACCAGCAGACTTTTCGCGAAAGGCTTCAACAGGTTTAACGATTAATCCGGCTTTAGGTTTAATATTAAACACTTCACCTAAGCGTGACTCCATATTATCAATTAGGTCTTTAGCTTCGGTAATGTAACGAGTTTTACCTTCATCGGTGTTGGGGTAATAAAATTGTTCATCATCACGCATGAAAGCCATAAACTCGGCTAAGTTGCCGGTATAATTTACTTTTTTCATGATCGCACGCATTTCATTATGAATACGTTCAACTTCTGCTAAACCTAACTGATGAATTGTTTCAGAGCTCATATCAGTCGTCGTAATACGATTTAGACGAGTATTATAAAAATCTTCGCCTAAAGGTAACTTCCACACCCCATCACGGCTATCAGCTTTGGCTTCTAATTCATGTAAATAGCTGATTAAATTGTCATACCCAGGTTTTACACTTTTAATTAAGGCTGTTTTAGCTGCCGCCAATAATTCATCTTTTTGAGCTTGGGTAATATCGAGCTTCTCGATTTTACGGTTAATATCACCCCATAGGGTGCTTTTAACTTCAGTATCAGTAAAAGGTGCACCCTTGATAATATTTTCGCTGTCTGAAATCACATAAGGGAAGACAAACTTTGGCGCGATAATATTTTTATCGGCGCGAATTTTTAATGCATCGATCACTTGCTCAGTTACATGCTTTACACCGTTTAAACGGCTAATGTAAGCCTGTGCATCACTGACATTTTCAACTTGATGTTGATTGATAAGGAAGGTAGCAATAAACGAATGACTACCACGCATCTGGTTTACAGGGTAATTATGGTAACGCCATTTATCATCGCTGATTTGCTGCTCTAAGCCTTGTTTCATTAATTTGTAGCTAAGTGCCGTTTGCTTGTCTAACTTAGCAACATTAATAGTTTCAAGTTGTTTTAAATGCTTTTTAGCTCTGGCTAAGTCTTCGTCAGCAGATTTATCACTAAAATCACCCCATTTGTCATAATCAGTTTTGATGCGTAAATAGGTTTGGGAAATCGGGCTAGCCATTACATTTTCCATGAACATATTTTCAAACAGCTCATTGGCTTTTTCTGACTCGGTGGTGGCTGTTTTAGTGGAGGCTACTGTATTGGTTAAAGGTTGGTGCGCTGCAGTGTGGGCGATTGCGGCGTTTGATAATAAGCTGGTTAAAGCAACGGCTATTAATGTCGTTTTTGTTGTTAGTCGCATAGGGTTTCCGTTAGCAAAGTAATAGAACAGGAGATCGATTGATATCCTAAATGACACAAGCATAAATGTATAACGTGAAATGTTAGCAATTGTGTCTTAAATGTTGCTGAATTTGCAGGGTAAATGCGGAATGATTTATTTAGTGACTTGCAGGTACTTTGCTTAAAGCGCCAAGCTTAATGGGCAAAGGAAATCAAAAAAAGCCTAATGCATTAACCTTGTTTTATAAAGGTAATCCATCAGGCTTTTATATAGGCTAGTAATAAATAGGCTAGTAATAAATAGGCTAGTAATAAATATGCCAGTAATAAGTAGACTAGTTATATAGGCTAGTAATAACTTTAATAAATCAGCTAGCTATAAAGTAGCTAATCTAAAAACTGCGACAAAATATCATTAACAAACATATGGCCTTTGGCGGTTAATTGCCAATGGGTCTCAGTTTCGGTTAATAAGCCTCTTTTAATTGATTTAGCAATACCTTCATCAAGCTCTGACACAGGTAAGCCGGTGCGCAGTTCAAATTCAGTTTTAGGGATAGGCGTCATTAACCTGAGTCGATTCATTAAATATTCAAGGGCGCGATCTTCAGCTAGCACTTCAGTAGTTTCACTGGTGTAATCTGACGTTGCTAGATAACCCTTCGGATGCTTAATTTTGACGGTGCGAATAATCTTATTGAGCTCAGGTTGAGTAATCTTGCCATGGGCACCGCAGCCAATCCCCAAGTAATCGCCAAACTGCCAATAATTGAGATTATGTTTGCACTGAAATCCATCTTTGGCATAAGCAGAGATTTCATATTGCACATAGCCAAGTGCTGCTAGCTTCTTCTGTCCTTGCTCATAGATATGCCACAAGTTTTCATCGTCAGGCAATTGTGGCGGTTTAGAGTGAAATAAGGTATTTGGCTCTATGGTCAGTTGATACCAAGATAAATGCGGTGGCATTAACCCAGCAGCAGTATCGATATCGGCCATGGCTTCATCAAATGACTGATTCGGTAAGCCGTGCATTAAATCTAAGTTAAAGCTGTTGTAACCTGCATTACGGGCTGTATTAGCAGCGGTAACGGCTTCATCCTCATCATGGATACGGCCAAGAAGGTTGAGTTTATCTTTTGAGAAACTTTGCACCCCAATGGACAAGCGCGTCACCCCTGCAGCGCGATATGCGGCAAAGTCATCATGCTCTAACGTACCCGGATTGGCTTCCATGGTAATTTCAATATCATCTTCAAAACCAATGGCGGCTTCAGCACCGGCTAGAATGCGCTGTATTTGGGTGGCTTCAAATAAAGATGGCGTGCCGCCACCAATAAAAATGCTGTGAAGTTTTCGCCCTTGTACATAGTGAAGGTCGTGATTGAGATCGGCTAAAAGTGCATCAACATAAGCTTGTTGCGGTAATACTCCATGCTGACCATGGGAGTTAAAATCACAATATGGGCACTTTTGAACGCACCAAGGGATATGGATATATAAGCTCAGTGGTGGCAGAGATAATTTCGCTGATTGCATGATAGTTACTTAATAATCCCTTTGGCTTTCATAGCGTCTACAAGCAAAGTAAGTGCTAACCCACGGTGGCTCAACTGGTTTTTTTGCTCACTTGAAAGCTCGGCAGCCGAAATATCAAACCCCTGTGGAATAAAGATAGGGTCGTAGCCATGGCCTTGCTCACCTTGAGGGCTCAATCCTATAGTGCCTTCCCATGCCGCTTGGCAAACTATTGGGGTTGGGTCTTTAGCATGGCGCATATAAACCAATACACACTGAAAGCGTGCTTTGCGCTGTGTTTTGTCTGCTAATGCAGCAAGTAATTTAAGGTAGTTGTCTTGCTCGCTGGCGCCTTCGCCGCCGTAACGGGCTGAATAAATCCCCGGTGCGCCTTGAAGGGCATCAACTTCTAAACCAGAATCATCTGCGATTGCGGCTTTACCAGTGATTTCTGCAGCGTGACGGGCTTTAATAATGGCATTTTCAATAAAGGTGGTGCCTGTTTCAGCCACTTCTGGAACGTTAAATTGGTTTTGCGGTAAAACCTCAATATCAAATTGGGCTAGCATCTGATCAAACTCTGTTAGTTTACCTTTGTTACCGCTTGCTAAAACAATCTGTTGCATGGAATACCTTTTTATTAAATAAGGGGGCTGATGTTTTAAATAGTGCTTATGGGGTGAGCAGGCTTTGCAGTAAACTAAAACTCACATCAAATAAGTGGCATCTAGCCTTAAAAAAGGCTTAGTTTTCGCCTTGACTGGCTATTTAAATTTTCATCAATGAAATTGGCCTAATGATACCTAAGCACTGAGTTGATAGACAGCAGCTAAGGATAAAATAGCTATGGTTTGCGCAACTAAATAAAAAGCTAAACCTTGAGGTTTAGCTTGTTAAAAGTGCAAAATCATTTGAAATAAGCCGCTGTTTAGCCTTATTCCACATAAAATTTTTGTTTGAACTTTAACGATGTATTGAGCTTATTGCCGTACTTTATCGTCAGGTTAAAGTTGATTTGTTGATCGTCTCGGTATGGCACTTGGGCGATATAATAAATAGCATCGCCTTCACGGATTTCTTTAAACTCTAAATCCATTCGTGCATCAAGTAAGTTGTTGGCTACGCCAGCGATTTCAACAGCAACGGCGGGATTACCTTCTTGACTGGTATCTAACACTGCAATATTGACAATACCGTTGTAATTACTGCGTTCAATACCATAGGTTTTGGCAATAGCAGGGGTAATAAAGGTACTACCTAATGCCATGTAATGAATATCATAATTACCGACAGTCTGTTTTTGTTCTGCTTGAACGGTCGTTAGGGTACTCATTAAAATGACAAAGCTACATAAAAGGGTGCGAAACATAATCTAAATCCTTGATCGACTCTGTGTTGCTAACAACTGGCTTAATTGACCTAGCGGGTTAGTTTAGCCCTAGGTTAGTTAATCGTCGCGACGAAAGAGTTGATTCACTAATTGGAATGTAGACTCAAGTATAGAGAATTTTTAGCCAGATCACCCGTAATTGGATCATTTTGATGGATGATTTCAATAATGGATGATTTCACTAATCGATGCTTAGTTGCATTGGGCTATTATCTGCGATATTTCAGGCGGGATCTTTAACGGGCTAAGTATCTTCACTTGCTTATGACGGCCTTGAAGCCCTTTTAGAAGCATCACATCAGACTTTGGCACTTTAAAGGCTTTGGCTAAATACTTTATCAGGTGGCTATTGGCTTTACCGTCGATTGGCGGGGCTGTGATGGCGATTTTTATTTCATCACCATGTAAGCCCACAATTTTATCACGGCTGGCCTTAGGCTGAATATAAAGGTTCAGCAACAGGTTACTCTGTTGCTGAATAACGACAGGCATTAGCTTAAGCTCGCTCGGAGGTTAAAACGGAAAACATGAAATTTAAACCTGAGCCCAAAATGGAATGTATTGCGCTAACAAAATATTAAGGAAGTTCATTGCAATCAGCACTAACATCACCGATAAGTCTAAACCACCCATAGGAGGCAGGATACGACGAACAGGGGCTAAAAAGGGTTCGGTAAGTTGATCCATTACCATCACAATCGGGTTGTGACCTTGGTTAAACCAGCTAAGCAGTGCGCGCAGAATGAGTACCCAAAACAGTAATACTCCAGCTTCTTTTAATACTGAAACCACAGTAAGAACACCAAGCATTAATGGGTCAAATAGCGCAGCAGGTGTCATAGCGGTAAGTATTGAATATTTTATAAATACCACCAATAAGGCCAGTACGATTGATGCGGTATCAATACTGCCCATAGACGGCAATACACGGCGCATTGGGGCTATGATAGGTTGAGTGGCTTTAATCACAAACTGGCTAAATGGATTGTAAAAATCAGCTCTGGCTAATTGTAGCCAAAAGCGCAGCAGGACTATCATAAGATAAAGACCAAAAACGGTATCGATTAAGAAATGTAGTGCATTCATTGAGTGTGCCTTAGTTGATCTGAAGTTGATCTAAAATTGAACTGAAAATTATCTTCACGGGCTATTTTCCATTAAATATCGTTTGTTTAAAATGTTTTTGCCATTTCTTGTGCCCGTTTTATGCAGTTTGTCATAGCTTTATCCACTAAACCGCGTAAATCGCCTTGTTCGAAGGTTTCAACCGCTTGAGCTGTAGTGCCGCCTTTTGAGGTAACATTATTACGCAAGGTTGCTAATGAAAGTTGTGGATTTTGAATCACCATTTGCGCCGCGCCTAATGCCGCCTGCTGGGCAAGCGCTCTTGCTGTGGTTTCATCCATGCCAGATTTAATGCCATGGTCAATCATAGACTCAATAAACAAGAAAAAATAAGCCGGTGAACTGCCAGCTAATGCAATCACTTGGTTAAGCTCGTCTTCTTTTTCAACCCAAACTATTTTGCCACCACTTATCATTAAGGTTTCGCAAATTTGTTTATGCTCTGCTGAAATGGATTCATCGGCGTATAAGCCTGTCATACCCACGCCAATTTGCGTTGGTGTATTAGGCATAGTGCGAATAAGGTTAATCGGTTGCTTAAAATAATCGACATAGCGCGCCGCAGGAATGCCTGCAGCGATAGTGATTAATAACTTTTTTGATAAATCTAACAGACTTAGTTGTTCACACACCATTTGCATTAACTGCGGTTTTACGCTGAGTACAATCACATCTGCATCATCTGCAGCAGCAATATTGTCGTGAGATACACCAATATTAAAATCGGCTTTTAACGCATCTAATTTACCAACACTGGGATTGGTGGCGTGAATACGATCTGCTGGGTAACCATTACTGACTAAACCACTGATAATTGAGCGGGGCATATTGCCTGCACCGATAAAACATACTTTTGCTTGAGTCATATTAAGGGTCACTTTTAATTTTTATGTCGGCTGTTATTTGCTAATTGCTTATTTACTAATGTTTGGGCTATTGCTTACTAATACAAGCAGTAGCGGATAAATTTTAATTAATGATTTGGCGTTTTTGGCCTTTAGGGTTTATGGGTAATCTCGAGCGCCAAATATTGCGGTGCCAATTCTGACCATGGTAGAGCCATGCTCAATCGCCACCGCCAGATCATTACTCATGCCCATTGATAGGGTGTCAATGTCAGGGTATTGGCTTTTTAGCTGCGCAAAAAGCTGTTGCAGTTTGGCAAATTCTTGGCGTTGCAGAGCGATATCGCTGGTGGCAGTCGGTATGGCCATTAAGCCTCTTAAAGTCAAATTAGGGAGCGATGCTATCACCTTAGCTAAAGCGCTAACCTCGGTCGCTATCACCCCTGACTTTGATGCCTCTTCACTGATATTAACTTGAATACACACTTGCAACGGCGCTTTACCTGCTGGTCTTTGGTCATTGAGGCGCTTAGCGATTTTTTCACGACTTAAAGTGTGCATCCAATCAAAATGCTCGGCAACAATACGCGACTTGTTGGACTGCAAAGGGCCGATAAAATGCCACTCAATATCACAATAGTCATCTTTTAGTGCGAGGACTTTTTCTTCGCCCTCTTGGACATAATTTTCACCAAAGCAGCGCTGGCCCGCTTGATAAGCCTCAATAATAGCCGATATGGGCTTAGTTTTACTGACGGCAAGTAAGGTGACTTCTTCACTATTACGTGAACAATTTTGCGTCGCTTGTGCAATTTGGCTCTGGGCGATTGATATTCGGTCTGCTATTGTTGTCATATTGTTTTGATTTGTTTGAATGGATGTCATTAGTCATGGAAATAACTGAGTTACTTGCCTTTAGTGTAAAGCACAATGCATCAGATCTACACCTTTCTGCCGGTGTTTCTCCGATGATTCGCGTTGATGGTGAAGTGAGAAAAATCAACTTACCCGCATTAGACCATCAAGCTGTTCATGGATTAGTCTATGACATCATGAATGATAAACAGCGTAAGGACTTCGAAGAACATTTAGAAATCGATTTCTCGTTCGAAGTGCCAAACCTTGCCCGTTTTCGTGTTAACGCATTTAACCAATCCCGTGGGGCTGGTGCCGTTTTCCGTACCATTCCCAGCGATATATTATCACTTGAGCAGTTAGGCGCTCCTGAAATTTTCAAAAAGATTTCAAGCTTCCCTCGTGGATTAGTCTTAGTAACAGGGCCGACAGGTTCTGGTAAGTCTACAACACTAGCGGCGATGGTGGATTATATTAATAATGAACGCCATGACCATATTCTGACCATTGAAGACCCAATAGAATTTGTGCACCAAAATAAGCAATGTTTGGTCAACCAACGTGAAGTGCATAAACATACCCATAGTTTTGAAGCGGCGCTTCGAAGTGCACTGCGTGAAGATCCCGATGTTATTCTTGTGGGTGAGATGCGTGACCTTGAAACCATTCGCTTAGCAATGACAGCAGCAGAAACCGGTCATTTAGTTTTTGGTACCTTGCATACCACTTCAGCGGCTAAAACCGTTGACCGTATTGTTGATGTATTCCCTGCAGGCGAAAAGGACATGGTACGTACTATGTTGTCTGAATCTTTGCAGGCGGTTATATCGCAAACCTTAATTAAAAAGGTTGGCGGCGGCCGAGTGGCAGCTCACGAAATTATGATGGGCACGCCAGCTATTCGTAACCTTATTCGTGAAGATAAAGTCGCACAAATGTATTCAGCTATTCAAACGGGTATGTCTCATGGAATGCAAACCCTTGAACAGTGTCTACAAAACCTAGTCAATCGCGGCCTTATTAGCCGTGATGATGCCATGTCAAAAAGCTCTAACAAACAAGCTAACTTTTAAAGGAAAGTAAAATGGATGTGCATCCTTTTTTAAAGGTAATGGTTGACAGAAAGGCTTCAGATTTATTTATTACTGCAGGCTTTCCGCCCAGCGCCAAAATTGATGGTGAGCTAAGACCACTATCGGATAATAGCTTTAACCCTGAGCAGTCATTAGAGTTTGTTGAATCCTTAATGACAGAGGTGCAAAAGAAGGAGTTTCACGAGTCTCGTGAATGTAACTTTGCTTTTGCTGCAAAAGATTTAGGCCGTTTCCGTGTCAGTGCTTTTTGGCAACGTGAATCACCCGGCTGCGTGATGCGCCGAATTGAAACCAAAATTCCTGAAGTTGATGACTTAAAACTACCGCCGATCCTTAAAGACTTGGTGATGAGTAAACGTGGTTTGATCATCATGGTGGGTGGCACTGGTACTGGTAAATCAACTTCGCTGGCAGCATTAGTGGGTTATCGTAATGCCCATGCTCGCGGGCATATTTTGACCATAGAAGACCCAGTAGAATTTGTTCATGACCATCGCAAAAGTATTATCACCCAGCGAGAAGTCGGTATTGATACTGATTCATTTGATGCCGCGCTTAAAAGTTCGCTGCGTCAAGCGCCCGATGTGATTTTGATTGGTGAAATTCGTACTCAAGAAACCATGGAATTTGCCTTAACATTTGCTGAAACAGGTCACTTATGTATGGCGACCTTGCATGCTAACAACGCTAACCAAGCGTTAGACCGTATTATGCATTTAGTGCCTGAGAGCAAGCATAACCAGCTATTGTTTGATTTATCATTAAACCTTCGCGGTATTGTGGCGCAGCAATTAGTGGCAAAATCTGATGGTAGTGGCCGTAGGGCAGCAATCGAAGTGTTAATTAATACCCCACGTATAGCCAGTTTAATTGCTAACAATGAGCTGCATTTACTCAAAGAAACCATGGCTAAATCAAGAGAGCAGGGCATGCAAACATTTGACCAAGCCTTGTTGGATTTATATCTTGAAAAAGAGATTAGCTATGCCGATGCATTACATCACGCTGATTCACCCAATGATTTACGCTTAATGATTAAACTGCAAAGTAATGAAGCTAACTCGTCAGGGATGATGGATGGGGTGACATTTGATATGAATTAACGGCTAATGTTGGTTGTGCTTTTAACTATGTGTTCACATTAGTGTTAATCTCCATTGATATTATTAAATATTTTATAAAAAGGCCAAGGCGTAAGCC